>VGIW01000001.1 GCA_016867715.1 Candidatus Eisenbacteria bacterium
CGAGCCGAACGGAGCGACGGTCGAGAACAACACCCTACCTCTCTGCTATACCGCGGATCCGGAATCAACGTTCGGCTCGTGGACGGACAATGTAGCCCACGTGTACGAGTACGAGTCGGCAGGGACCGTTCCCGGAGGTCCGAGAACTTACGCGAATCGGGTCGGCGTGAACCCGGTCCGAACCCCGCTGGATGTTCAGAACCTATGGAGAAAGCAGCTCATCTTCTACGAGGGACTCGGTTGCCATAAGAACGCGTGGGTGGACGCGTGGACGGCGTGCGGAAATACCCGGAGACTCGATCCTCCCGGCTCGCCGGACTCGCTCGCGGGGCAGAGGGTCGAAGATCTGATGAGCTGCTTGCGCCTGCTCTTCCCTGTCCGCCCTTCCGCTTTCCACAACGTCGCTCATCTCCGCATGGAACCCGATTATGCGGAGAGCAGCAGTTGCGCTCCGACCCGCGGGCTGGTTCGAGAGATGAACCAGGACGCATCCTTCGGCCTGATGATGTCGGTTTCGTCCTCCCCGCGTCTTTGGGGAGAGTGGCTGTCGAGGGACTGTGCCAACTTCGAGTTCGTGCTGGAGACCGTATGGGTACCTCCGGTCGTGCTTGGTCTGTCTTGCGGGACGAACGGAATCGACATGGACAACGATAATCGCCGGCACTCGACTGTGGAAAAGCTGCTCCCGCTTGACCGGAGAGGCTTCTCGGCCCATATCGGTCCCACGAGGGGTTTCTGGCAGTATTACTACTACTGGTACGGGGAGAAGTGGTTGGCGGCGCAAATGCACCCGGAGCGCTTTCCGACGATCGGAGATCTCCACAACCACGTGAGGACCGAGCTGATCGCCGAGCACGCGGACGATCCGAACATGCCCATCTTCTGCGACATGATGATCCTCGTCGGGAACCCGATCCTTCGGCTTCCCGGCATGAACTGGGACCCTCACGTCGGGGTTGCGCACAACGAGGGGAGAACGCACTTCCGACTCGGTTCTCCGCGCCCGTCTCCCTTCGGCTCGGCCACGGTATTTCCGTATGCGCTCGGAGAGCGACAAGCGGTCACGCTGCACGTCTACGATATCCGCGGGCGGCTCGTTCGGGTCTTGCTTTCCGGCGAGCAGGAAGCAGGGGAGCACCGGATCGAGTGGGACGGGCGGGACGGGAGAGGCCGGCGCGCACCGGCGGGTCTCTATTTCGCGAAGCTCCGTGCCGGATCGGAGAGCGCGACGCGAGAAGTGACGTTGATTCGTTGAAAAGACGATTGCGCGGGATCACGGCTTGAGGAACAGGGAGGTTCGGCCATGAACCGAAGGAAGGCCCGAATCGGGTTCGGGATCGGCCTGTGTCTTCTCTTCTCGCTCGCGGAGGCTGGAGGCGAGGACGAGTGGGAGCTCTTCTATGAAGGCAAGGTGGGCGATGGGATCGACGAGTACAAGGTCGCTCTTCACGAAACCCAGCTCTTTGGCGTCCGAGATTACACGGTGGACGATGTAACCGGGGACATCCTTCTCTATGACGGGGAGAAGAACGACATCAAGAGGATCTCCTCGGAGGGGCGATATCTTCGCACGATCCCGGTTCCGGTGCGCGAGTACTGGGTGATGAAGATCGTGGCGTCGGGGGAGGATGTGTTTCTCTTTCGAGAGGACAGCGCCATCGGGCCGTCCTTGAAGCATCTCCGTCCGGATGGATCGGTCGTCGACATCTCCCTCCGAAGGAAGATGGATCTCTACGAGGTGACGACATGGGGGATGAAGGGTTACGCCCACAACGTCGTGTCGCCGTACGTGGTGGGCGATTCTCTCTATCTTCTCGTCGCCGGGAACGAATGGTTCACGCTCCCGATCGGGGGGCGTTCGGCGAGGGCCGAGGGGGGCTGGGAGTTTCTCGATCCGGAGGAGCAGGAAGCAAGGAGAAGGCCGGGGCGCGTGAGGTCGGGGGGCCTTCCGAACGTGGCCTTCAACAGGGAACGCGTCCGGGCGGAGATCATCGATCGAGACGGCCAGACGCTTCGGGAGCTTGGGGACCAGGAATCCCTGGAAGAAGTGGATGCCCAAGGCAATGTCTACACGGTGGCCGTCGAGTATCGGGGGAATGAGATCCTTTCGTGGTTCAAGGTGTACGACCCAGCGGGAATGCTGGTGAAGACGATCCCTCGAGTCAGGGTTCGCAGTGATGTAGCGTACGACAAGCCTCGAACGCGGTTCGGTCCGGAGGGATCGGCCTATTTCATTCAGCTCACGGAAGAAGAGGTAGTGATATGGAAGGCAGCGACGCGATAGTTGCCGAGTCGGATGGGATGATCATGCGATGGACAGTCCGGGCGTGTCTCGCCCTAGCTGCCGTTTCTTTTCCACCTCTTTCCCCAGCCCAGTGGACGCAGCAGGATGCCGTCACGCTCGCGCTCCACTATGCGAACGATTACTGGAACAGCGCCCCCGAAGGAACGACCGCGCGGGCATGGAACACGTCTCATCCGAACTGCAATGTCGGAGGGGGCGATACGTGCTCGGCCCATGCTCCCTACTACTACGCGAGGTACGGCGATGTGCAGGCGTTCACGGAGCGGGGCGTTCCCTACGCCTTCAATCTGTGCGACGAGCCGAGCGAGATTCAAGCCGCCATCGATGCGGGGCAGTCGGCGGGGAGCACGCGTTGTCACTGTGAGAGAGACGGGGGGTGCTCTCGGAACGGCGTTCCGACGTGGGCGACCGGCGTCGACTGCAGCGGGCTTGTCGGGGCGGTGACGCGGATCGGGTGCGTCGGAACATGTACCTTGATGGAGCGCAGCACCCCGATCGATCCCTTGCGGGTGGGGTATGGGGATTTCCTCGTCAAGTGCGGGGTCCATGCCGTCTTCGTGTTCCATGTCGGCTCTCCCGGAACGGTTTCGATCATCGAGGCGGACGGCAGAGCACATGTGCACCGCGTCATGAAGGCTTGGGATGTGGATGTCGATTACTACCTCAACCAAGGCTAGTCCGCGCGCCGGAAGAACGAGTGGGTGGACAATGTCGCCGCGCATCTTGGTTTCTCTCGCTTCGCCGAGGAAGGAGGACAGGTCTTCGTCGAGTGGGAAGCGGTCCGCGAGGAGGACGTGTACTTCTACACGCTCTCCGTGTCGTCCGATCGAGAGGGACCCTACGAGGAGTGTGCCCGGGTCGAGGCGGTCGGCGCGCATCATCTCTATCGGGTTCCGATCGAGCCTCGGGGCTCTTGCTTCTACAAACTGACCGACACCGAGCGTCGAAGCGCGGTCGTGACCGGGCACGGCATTCTCTGGTGGCCGAGGGACTTCGAGGAGCGAGTGGCGGAGTGGACGGACGAGCCCCCTCCCTCCCTGCGTTAGGCCCGGATCCCTTCCGGCTCTCTACCCCCGCCTCGCGATCCTGTGGAAGAGGATCGAGAGAAATCCAAGGCTCCGACGGCCTTCCACAGTTCCCTGGAGAGCAGGCAGTAGCTCCCAGCTCCATCAACAACCGCCTCTGTCGTGGCCTTGTGGATGGTTGAGGACGCCGTGTCCCCGGCGGCGTCTTGACCTCGGGAGCCTCTCGCTCTACCATCCGATGCGGCCCGGCCCCATCGCCCCGCTTCCCCTTCCCCGATCCTCGGGGTTGAGGGAGCGGGACTCGGCCCCGCCCCGGATGGAGAGTTCGATGAGCCACGACTCGATGCTCGCCCTGGTCTACGACAAGGAGCGGGATCCCTGGGACGAAACCCGCGGCCTTCGCCTCGCGGAGGTCGAGAAGCCGAGGCTGGACGAAGCCGCCGATCCCCTCGATGCCGAACACGTGATCGTGAAGGTGATTTACGCGGGCTTCTGCGGATCGGATCGGGGGATCTGGTTCCGCCGCGCCTTCAAGGGGATGATCTTCGATTCCTTGAAGAACGAAAAGAAAGTGCGCCGCGTGATCGGGCACGAGATGATCGGCGAGATCGTCGAGGTCGGGAGCCTCGCGGCCCGGCGCTACGGCTACCGTCCGAAGGAGATCGTCTCGACCGAGTCGCACATCATTTGTCGAAAGTGCTTCCACTGCAGGACCGGCGAGACGCACATCTGCTCCGACGACATCATCATCGGGATCTCGCGGGACGGATGTTTTGCTGAATACATCAAGCTTCCCGCGCACCCGCTGTGGCCGACCGACACCTCCAAGATTCGCATGAAGGTCGGGGCGCTCCAGGAGCCGTTCGGGAACGCCGTCCACGTCTGCACGAAGGTCGATCTTCGCGGGCGGAGCGTGGCCGTCTTCGGATGCGGGACGATCGGGCTCTTCGCGATCTTGATCGCGCGGGCGATGGGCGCCTCGCGTGTCGTGGCGATCGAGCCGGACCCGGATCACCGCGAGAGGGCGCGCGCGCTCGGCGCGGACGACGTGATCCCTCTTTCGCTCGAAAGCGCTTGGGGGAGAGATCCTTGGCGCGCCGATCCGGAGATCGTCTCCGCGCTGAAAGCGGCGTTCCCTCCCGAGGGGCCGGATGTCGCGCTCGAGATGGCCGGTCCCGAAAACTCGGTGAACAACGCGATCCAATCGGTCCGCCGCGGCGGGGACGTCGTCCTTTTCGGCATCAAGGGCGGATCGTTTCAGATTCAAGACTTCGACCGGATCATTCTGAACGGGATCACGCTCCATTCGGTGATCGGCCGGAGGATCTTCGAGACCTGGTACATCACCAAGGGTCTCCTCGAGTCGACGACGAACGGGATTCAAGAGAAGATCCACGACGTGATCCTCGCGGGCGGCGAGGAGACGGTCGTTCCGATCGCGTCCTTTGATCCCGATTCCTTCGAGAAGAAGATCTCCTCGCACCCGAAGGTTCTCTTGAAGCTCTGATCCGGGCGCTCGCGGCCTGGTCTTCGCGGTTGCGCGCCGGAGCGGGAAGGGTCTACACTACCCGAACGGTTCCTTTTCATCCGATCGAAGCACCCGGGCCGGGGGTGATCTCTTGCCTTCGCAGGCGCCCATCGATCCGCTCTTCGCCGACATCCTGCGATGGGCGAAGGGGATCGCGCTCGCCGAGGGAGCGAAGGAGCTCGACGCGTCCCACGTTCTCCTCGGCGCCTTCAAGAGCGCGGGCGGCCGCGACCTCCTCAAATCCCTGCTTCCGACGTCCGTGCCGCTCGAGGAGACGCTCGATCCGGCCGTTCGGAGCCGCCTCGCGGCCGTGAACGAGCCGGTCGCCGAGCCGTTCGGCCTCTCGCCGCGCATGAAGCGGATTCGGGACGAGGTGTGGGGCCGGCACGGCGCTCTTCCGGCGGAGGCGGTTCTCCGGAGCATCCTCGATTCGCTTCGCGCGGAGGAGGAGTGGGTGCGCGCGCTCCTCGAGTCGGCGGAAGGCTCCGCCGGCGCGGCGCCCGCAGAGCGCGTGCGCGCGCTCCTCGGCTTCCTCGACGACACGCACATCCTCCGGCGGGCCCTCTCCGAGCGGCTCGCGGGGCAGAACCGCGCGATCGAGATGGTGTGCGATGCTTACTTCTCGACGCGGCTCTTCGAGAAGGCGGGCGCGCGCGATCCGGTGACCGGACGAGGCCCGCGGATGATCCTCACCTTCGTCGGTCCGCCCGGCGTCGGCAAGACCTACATGGCGGAGATCCTCGCTCACCATCTTCGCGAGGGGGAGGCGGCCGAGCTTCTCCGTCTCGACATGACCGCGTACGCGGGGCATCAGGCGCACGAGCAGCTCGTCGGCTTCAGCACCTCGTACAAGGGGGCGACCGAGGGGCTTCTCACCGGGTTCGCGCGCGCCCACCCGGAGGGGTTCATCCTCGTCGACGAAGTCGAGAAGGCGCACCCGAACACCCAGGATCTCTTCCTCCAGGTGCTCGACTCGGGAGGGCTCTACGACAACCACGTGCGCGAGACGATCGACTTCTCCTGCAACGTGACGATCTTCACGACGAACCTCGGGCGGTCGCTCTACGACGCGCCGGAGCGCTCGGGCGTTCTTCGCGATTCGGAGCATCTCGCGGACGCGGTTCTCCAAGCGCTCCGCGAGGAGGTCGGCCGCGAGCACGAAGGCCGAACGGGGCTTTCCGCGGAGCTTCTCTCGCGCCTCGCGAAGGGGCACGTCGCGCTGTTCAACCGGCTCGACGGCCTCGCCCTCGAGCGGATCGCGGGGATGACCGTGCGGAAGTTCTCGGGCGAGCTCGAGGCGAGCATCGGCCTTCCGCTCGCGATCGACGATCCGATCGTCCTCGTCCTCTTCGTCCTCCGCTTCGGCGCCGGGGGGGACGCGCGCCGCCTCACCACCGGCGTCCGAAACTACCTCTACGGGGCGGTCAAGCAGCTTCTCCACGAGCACCGGGGCGAGCTTCTCGAGGGAGAGAAACCGGTCCTCCCCAAGGTGCGCGCGATCCGAATCGCGCTCGGTCGATCGGCCGTCATCCCCGCGCGGATCACCGAGGCGATGGAAAGGAAGAGCCGCGTTCTTCTCATCGACGACGATGAGTGGGATCTTTCGAACGAGACGGATTTTCACTGGAGCCGGGCCGATGGGAGAGAGGAAGCGGACGCTCTTCTTCGCAAAGGGGACATCGATCTCGTCCTTCTCGATCTTCACATCGGCGCCGGCCCGACGGAGAAGACGAGCGAGAAGGGGATGCTCCTCCTTCGGTGGATCCGCTCCCGCTCTCCGACGACGCCGGTCTATCTCTTCTCCGAGTCGCCGGAGAAGCGCGGTCTCTCGGCCGAGGCACTGCTGCGCGTGTCGGCCGAGGGGGGCGCCGCGGGCGTCCTGCCGAAGCTCTTCCTCGGCGACGCGGTCGAGGAGATGCTCGCGCGCGACGGCTTCTTCAGCCGGCTCCGCGAGGTGGACGCGGGGGTCAAGCGGCAGAAGCTCGTCGAGCAGTACAGGAACCGTCTCAAGGTGATCGAGTTCGACGCGGAGCGCGCCCCCTCTCTCGACGCGGAAGGGCGGGTCGTTTTCGAGGTCGGCGGCATTCGCGAGGCGACATCGATCGCCCCCGAAGACCGCGATCTTCCCGGGTGGGTCGATCTTCCGCGCGAACGCTTCTCCGACATCGCCGGCGCGGAGAACGCCAAGCAGCGGCTCGCCGAGGTGGTCCGATGGCTCGGCGATCCGCGGCCGGTGATCGACATCGGGGTCGATCTTCCGAAGGGGATCCTCCTCACCGGTCCGCCCGGGACAGGGAAGACCTCGCTCGCGCGCGCGACGGCGGGCGAGGCTGAGGTCCCCTTCTTCGCGATCTCGGGCGCGTCGGTGTTCCGGAAGTACGTCGGCGAGTCGGAGGCGACGATCCGGAACCTCTTCGCCGCGGCGCGCCGCTACGCCCCCTCGATCCTTTTCATCGACGAGATCGACGCGATCGGCGGGGAGAGGAGCGGCACGTCGGTCGACAACGCCGCGCGCGTCGGCGTGCTGAACGAGCTTCTCGCGCAAATGGACGGCTTCGTGCAGACCGGGCGGCCGGTCTTCGTCATGGCGGCGACGAACCGGGCGGACATTCTCGATCCTGCGCTCGTCCGTTCGGGCCGCTTCGATCTTTCCGTCGAGGTTCCGATTCCGAACGCCTCCGCGCGCGAGGAGATCTTCCGCGTGCATCTTCGCCGGGTCGCCGCGGAAGACGGGGTCGATGTCGCGGCCCTCGCCGCGCGCACGGCCGGGCTCTCCGGCGCCGACATCATGCAGATTTGCAAGGAAGCGGCCTTTCTCGCTCTTCGAGAGGGGGCGAAGCGGATCGGTCCGCGCCATCTCGACGAGGCGATCACGACCGTGCGCTTCGGGCTCTCGTCCGAGCGCGTGCTTCTCGACGACGCCTCGAAGTGGAGCACCGCGGTGCACGAGGCGGGGCACGCGATCGCGCAGCACGCGATCTTCCCCGACGAGCCGGTGAGCCAGATCTCGATCTTGCCGCGCGGGCGGGCGCTTGGCTTCACCGAGCACGTTCCCGCGCGGCACTACGTGGATCAGAGCCGGAAGCGGCTCCGCGGGATGCTCCGCGTCCTCCTCGCGGGGCGCGCGGCGGAGAAGATGGTTCTCGGCGAGGACGGTCTCACGAGCGGCTGCTCGGAGGATCTCGAACGCGCCTCCGCCCTCGCGCTCCGAATGGTCGTCGCGTGGGGAATGGACGATCGTCTCGGACCGCTCAGCCTCTCGGGGCTGAAGCAGGGCCTCTCGGTGGCGGAGGGGATGCCGGTCGAATCGGCCGCGTTGGACGAGGCGGTCGCCGCCTCGCGGAAGATCCTCGAGGAGGAAGAGGACGCGGCGCGGCGTCTTCTCGAAGAGAACAAGGAGCGTCTTCTCCGCCTCGCGGAGGCGGTTCGGAAGAAGGAAACGCTGGGGAGCGCGGAGCTCGGGGCGCTGCTCGAACGGAAAGCGGAGAAGGAGATCTGACGGATGGCGACGACCCTCAAGGAGATCATGGCCTTCCTGGACGGCGAGAACCTCAAGTACAAGCCGGAAGAAGAGAAGGATTTCCTCGTCACCGGCTTTCGAATGGAGAACTACCAAAACCCCGAGGGCGAAAAGCGTCTCGTGATGGTGGTGCAGCTCTACGAGGACGGGGAGTTTCTCGAGGTTCTCGCGCCGAAGGCTTATGTGTACAAGGAAGGGCCGCACGCGCTCGCGGTCTTCAGGGCCTGCATGTTCGTCTCCTGGCGCACGAAGATGATCCAGTACGAGTACGATCCGATCGACGGCGAGATCCGCGCGGTGATCGAGTTCCCGCTGGAGGACTCGAAGCTCACGAAGAAGCAGTTCATGCGCGTGTTGATGGGGCTCCCCTCGATCATCGACCGTTTCCATCCGGTCATCCAGGGCGCGATCGACACCGGCGAGCTCAAGATGCCGGACGACGACGAGGCCGCAGCGGCGATGCAGCTCTTCCAACTTCTCGAGGAGCTCAAAGGTCAAGACCCGAAGGTCGTCAAGGAGACGATGGAGAGGATCAGCGAGCTTCTCAAGAAGACGAAGAAGAAGCCGCCGGAAACGCTCTGAGCGAGAAGAACGGCCTCTGCGGATCGCATGCTCGCGGTCGATTTCCTTGACTTCGCAAGTGAAGTTCGGGTCCCTTCGGCGCTCGCTGTGGCCCCAGCGGGAGAATGCGTCGCAGGGTGACGCCTCCGGCATCCGGATCGTCCCGTCGCTTCACGGACACACGGGTGCCCGAAAGGGCGAGCTCGCCGGCGATTCCAGAGAGGTGCCGGGTGCCTGTCGGCAGCCCATGCGCTCATCCCGCGTTCCCGACCTTCCCCTCATCGCGCATCGCACGGATATCCAGGACTTTCCCCATAAACTGACGATTGATTCGACCTAACTCTTGCAATGCCAAGGGGAGGGGGGTTCTTGAAAAGTGAAAGTGGTCTCGGCTGCCAGGGTGATGTGAGAGCTTTGGAACGAACAGTTCCCCCGAGCAAGAGGAGGCCACGAAGTGGTTGAGACTAGGGGAGTTGCGCGGAAATTGCGAGAGCAGATCCACGATTATTCGGGGAGACTTTCTCCCCGGTTTTCGTTGCCGATGCGGCGGTTAGTGGAGGAGATGCTGTACGGGATCCAGGCTTCGCAGTCGGTGCGGCTCAGCGAGGTGGGGCGTTCGTTGGAGGAGGCGATCGAGCGGGGCCGAGGTCGCGGCGTGATTACCCCGACTCTTGTGTCCAAGAAACCGGGTGCGGTACATATCCGATATGGTTCATAACGATGGGCCGGGTATTCGGGGGACGCGATATCGATTTCGGGACGATTGGAGACTCATTCCGATTGCGGGTCTGGCGCAATAGGTACGGTGTCCCCCGAATCCCCCCGCGGCGTTCGGCCTTCTTTACGGCGGGTCAGGAGGGTGTAGAATAAGAGTATGAGCCCGACGGTGTTCAGGTGGCGTGGCTACCGCTTCTACTTCTTCTCGCGTGAAGAACGCCGCCTGCACGTGCACGTCCACCATGCGAGCGGAGAGGCGAAGTTCTGGGTCGAGCCTTCCGTTTCCCTGGCGGCAAACTACGGCTTGAGCGCACGTCGAGCGGCGACGGCGCTCCGGCTGGTTCAGGAGCATGAGGATGAGATCCGCGCAGCGTGGCAAGCGCACTTCGGCGGTTGAGATCGGAAACATCTCGAAGCATGGCTTCTGGCTACTCGTGGGCGACCGAGAGATGTTCCTCCCCTTCACGAAGTTCCCCTGGTTCCGCGAAGTGCCGATCGGGAAACTGCTGAACGTCGTGCTGTTGCATCCGCAACACCTGTATTGGCCGGACCTGGACATCGACCTTGCCGTGCAGTCGATCGAGCAACCCGAGAAGTATCCGTTGGTCAGCCGCTGGCGACCCAAGACGCCACTCCAGCCGACGGGCGTGGCGCGGCGTCGCTCGAAGGGTGAACGTGCTCGAAGCCGCGCCCGCAGCTGAGCGGCATCGTTGGGTCGACGGATCACCGCCGTCAGACATTTATCTGCAGCATCTGGCGCGAATGCGCCCTCGCCGAAGATTGAGTTTGGGTGAACCCGCCAGCCTCGAAACAGGTTACACGAAGTATCGCCACGCCTCTTGCGCGGATCACACATTCACCGAACAGCGAGGACCGGCGGGGAAGGCGCATCCGTGGCATCCGGCAGGGAGGATTCGGGGGACACCCTACCGATTTCGCCCGGCCAGCGATCGGGACAATCCGCGAATCGTCCCGAGATCGGTATCATGCCCCCGGAAACCCCGCAGCAAATCGAGGTGGGAGCTTCGGGGAAGGAGTTGTCGCACGGCCGGTGGGCCGCGTGAAGGAAAGGAGAGGGCTTACGATGGTACGGGTACTTCTGGCGACACTGATCGCCGTTGTCTGGATCGGTGGGTGCGCCCAACAACAAGAAGATACGGAAGCTGTCTCCGACACGGGAACGATCGTGTTCCTCTCGTTTGAGGGGGGCTTCTTCGGCATTGTTGACGATCACGGCAGGCGCTGGGATCCGAGTGGTTTGCCCGAGGAGCTTCAGGTGGACAGCCTCCGCGTGAGATTCGAGGGGATTCCCACCGATGATGTCACGTTTCGCATGTGGGGCCGGACGATCGAACTGATTTCGATCACGCCGCTGAAGTAGGTCGTCGCGATCGCGGACTGAGGCGGGAAGGAAGAGCGGACAGTGCGCATGGAGCTGGTTTCGGGAAACAAGGCGGCGCGTTGCCTGTGGGGCGCGGCGGCGTTGGACGCCCGCAAGAGAGGATGAGGAGAAGGGAAGCGGAGCGACCCCTTCGCCCTCCATCCTCGAGACCGCGATCGCTTCATTGACATCTGAGCGGCGGAACAGGTTATAATCGCCCCCGCTTGCGTGAAGCCGAGCCGATCGCGGAGGTGACATGGAAGAGAGCCGAATGCCGCGCATCTCGATCTGGTGGATGGCTTTCGGCTACTTCGCCTGCTACTGGCCGTACAGCGCGCTCGTGCGCGCGACCTCGGACGGGATCCTTCCGGGTCTTGCGGGGCGGATGGACGGCCTGTCGCTTCAACCGTTACAGGTCGCCGCGTCCCTCGTCTCGATGTTCGTCTTCATCACGTGGATCGGATGGTGGAAGTATCCGGGGAGGCGGGAGCTTCTCGGCGCGCGCATCCCCTTCCCGTCGCTCTGGACCGCGCTCTCGGGCGTGTGCACCGCGATGGTGATCGTGACGACCAACCTCGCCTACACGTTCACCGGCGTCTCGATCGTCTTTGTGATGCTCCTCATGCGGGGGGGCGTCCTCATCCTCGGTCCGATCGTCGACACGTTGAACCGCCGCAAGGTGCGGTGGTTCTCGGCGACCGGCATGCTCCTCAGCCTCGCGGCGCTGTTCGTCGCTTTCGCCGAGAAGGGGGGCTACGCGATCTCGCTCCTCTGCGCGATCGACGTCGCGGCGTACCTTCTCGCGTACTTCGTCCGCTTCCAGTTCATGAGCCGGATCGCGAAGTCGGCGGACACGACGAGGAACATCCGCTATTTCGTTGAGGAGCAAATGGTGGCGACCCCCTTCCTGATGCTCCTTCTTGCGCTTGTCGCTCTCTTCGGCCGCGGGGAGATGGCGGAGCAGGTGCGCGTCGGTTTCGTCGGGCTTCCGGGAGGAATCGCGATCGTCTACATCGTTCTCGCGGGGATCTTTTCGCAGGGAACCGGCATCTTCGGGACGCTGATCTTCCTCGATCGCAGGGAGAACACGTTCTGCATTCCAGTGAATCGCTCCTCGAGCGTTCTCGCGGGCGTTCTCGCGTCCTTCACGCTCGCGGTTTTGTTCGGGATGCGCCCGCCGAGCGCGCACCAGCTCCTCGGCGCTGCTCTCGTCATCCTCGCGATCCTCGTTCTCAGCCTCCCGACGATCCTCGCCAAGAGGCGATCGGCTTCGGCGGAGGCGGCCGGCCGGACGCCGGCTTGACAGCGCGCGGAGTGCGCACTAGGCTTAATTCACGGCATGTCAACGAGTTCGTAGCGTCGGCCCGGAGGAGAGCGTGAGGCTTCCCGTCTATCTCGATCACCATGCGACCACCCCGTGCGACCCCCAGGTGGTCGAGGCGATGCTCCCCTTCTTCACCGAGCGCTTCGGCAACCCGGCGAGCCGAAGCCACCGCTACGGGTGGGAGGCGGAGGAGGCGGTCCATCGCGCCCGCGAGGAGATCGCGAGGGCCATCGGGGCGCGGGCGAAAGAGATCGTCTTCACGAGCGGCGCGACCGAGGCGAACAACCTCGCGATCAAAGGAGTGCTCGAGGATCACGGCTATGCAGGGAGCCATGTCGTCGCGTGCGTCACTGAGCACGCGTCGGTTCTCGATCCGCTCGCCTACGCCGAGGGGCGCGGCACGGCGGTGACCTACCTTCCGGTCGACGAGGCGGGGCGGATCGATCCGGAGAGGGTTCGCGACGCGATCCGGGAGAACACCGTGCTCGTCACCGTGATGGCCGCGAACAACGAGATCGGGACGATCCCTCCGCTCGATGCGATCGGCAAGGTCGCCCGCGAGAGAGGAGTCCTCTTTCACACCGACGCGGCGCAAGCTTTCGGCAAGATCCCGATCGACGTGGACGCGATGCACGTCGATCTTCTCTCCCTCTCGGGGCACAAGATCTACGGCCCGAAAGGGATCGGGGCGCTCTACGCGCGAAGGCGGGAGCCGCGCGTCCGTCTCGAGGCGCAAATCCACGGCGGGGGGCACGAGCGGAAGATGCGCTCGGGCACTTTGAACGTCCCGGGCGCGGTCGGGCTTGGGCGGGCGGCGGCGATCGCGAGGGAGCGGATGGAGACGGACGCGAGCCGGATCGCGGGCCTTCGCGATCGTTTCTACATGAAGATCATTTCGAGCCTCGACCGGGTTCGCCGGAACGGAGATCCGGAGAGGTCGCTTCCGAACACGCTCAGCCTCACGTTCGAGTTCGTCGAGGCGGAGGCGCTTCTCATGGATCTGGAGGATGTCGCGATCACCCCCGCCTCGGCGTGCTCGTCGGGGAGCTTCCGGCCGTCGCACGTCCTTCTCGCGATCGGGCTCGGGGTCGAGAGAGCGCTCTCGACGGTCCGGTTCGGGCTCGGCCGCTTCACGACCGAGGAGGAGGTCGACTTTGCGGCGGAGAAGATCGTCGAGGCGGTTCGCCGCTTGCGGAGCTGGTCTCCGCTCTACGAAGAAGAGCGGGAGAAGTGAACCGGCGCGTCGCGTGCGCCCCCCGCGGCGCTTGATTATTTTCTGATGCGGCGAGTGCGTCCGCCCGATGGGGGGCGGAGCGAGCGCGGGGGACATGAGAGATGCTGGCGTTGACCGATCGAGCCGCCGGACAGGTGAACCCGAACGCGCGGGGAACGTGCGGCTGCGGGCAGTCGTTCGCCGTGTAACCAAGAACTGCCGGTGGGCGGAAGATGATCGGACAAAGGGAAGCGCTGCGGAAGACCTCCCTCGAGGAGCTTGAGGCGAGGATCGCGCGAGCGAAGGGGAAGCTCGCCTCGCGCGTTCTCATCCTCGGCCATCACTATCAGCGAGACGAGATCATCCGCTTCGCGGACTACACCGGCGATTCGTTCAAGCTGGCCCGCGACGCGGCCGCGGAGAAGGAGAAGCCGTACATCGTCTTCTGCGGCGTTCACTTCATGGCCGAGAGCGCGGACATCCTCACGTCCGACGAGCAGGCGGTGATCCTTCCCGATCTCGGCGCCGGATGCTCGATGGCCGACATGGCGGACATCGACCAGGTGCT
Organism: Candidatus Eisenbacteria bacterium; assembly: GCA_016867715.1. Lineage (NCBI taxonomy): Bacteria > Candidatus Eiseniibacteriota > Candidatus Eiseniibacteriota bacterium. The sequence goes on from VGIW01000001.1 coordinate 14,143, forward strand.
CGATTGCTGGGAGGAGATCGCCGAGCGAAACGGGAAGCGCACGGTTCCGGTCTGCTACATGAACTCGAGCGCGGCGATCAAAGCCTTCTGCGGCGACCAGGGCGGGATCGTTTGCACCTCATCGAACGCGCACTCGGTCTTTCGGTGGGCGTTCGAGCGGGGAGAGCGGATTCTCTTCATCCCGGATGAGCATCTCGGAAGGAACACGGCGCACACGCTCGGGATCGGAGACGAAGAGCTGACGGTCTGGGATCCGGCGAAGCCGCTCGGGGGATGCGAAGAAGGGGCTCTCGACCGCGCGCGCGTTCTGCTTTGGAAGGGATTCTGCAGCGTGCACATGCATTTTCTTCCCGAGCACGTCGACCGGATGCGCGAGCGCTTTCCGGGTATCCGCGTGATCGTGCATCCGGAGTGCACGGCCGAGGTCGTGGCGAAAGCGGACGCGATGGGATCGACCGAGCAGATCCTTCGCGCGGTCCGCGAGAGCGCTCCGGGGACGCGTTGGGCGGTCGGGACCGAGTTTCATCTCGTCGGACGGCTCGCGGCCGAGATGGCTCCGCGCGGGGTCGAGGTCTCGACCCTCTCGCCGTTCGCCTGCCAGTGCGCCACGATGTACCGGATCCACCCGCGGTCCCTCTGCTATGTCCTCGAGAGTCTGGTCGAGGGGTGCGTCGTGAACCGGATCGTCGTTCCGGAAAAGATCGCGTGCTCCGCCCGGGTCGCCCTCGATCGAATGCTCGAGCACAAAGGGTAGATGCGCGGGAGCGTGGGGTCGCCGTCTCCTGCGGCTTCGTTGGCGGACACGCGGGTCGTGGGAGGCCACGGCCCGCACGTGGTCCCGTCTGCGAACGGCGGGTCCTGTCGGCGGCTGTCCGCTCCATGCTCGCCAGTCGCCCTTCGGGCTTGGTGGCTGCGCTTCTCGCGGACACCTGCCGCCGCCACCCGCCGTGGTTGAGTGGATGAATCGTTGCAGGCCGAATTCGGTGCGCGAATGGAGCTCCGGCCGATCCCTGAAGACGTCCCCCCGCGCGGGTGGCGGCCACGGCCACCACCCAGTCTGGGTACCATGAATGCCTTCGATCGGTTATGATGAAAGAAGACGGGCGGGAGGATCGCCCGTTTGTTCCGAAAGGGAGGACGATCCGTGCCGATCTACGAGTACCGCTGCATGAGCTGTCAGCACTTTTTCTCCCTTCTCGTGTTCGGAAGGGAGGAGATCCGCTGCCCGAAGTGCGGGGCGGATCAAGTCGAAAAACAGTTCTCGATCTTCGGCGTGGGGGGGAGCTCTCCCTCCGGCGCGGGGCCGTCCTGCGGGCATTCGGGCGGGTCTTGAGGGCCGAGATGTTGAGGCCTGAAGGTCTCAGGCCGGAGAGTAGGACTTCGTGCGCGCGTCCGTTCACACGCTCGGCTGCCGTCTGAATCAGGCGGAGAGCGCTCTTCTGCTCGGCGGCCTCCTTTCGCGCGGCTGGTCCGCTGCGCCCGAGGGGGAGAGCGCCGATCTCCACATCATCAACACCTGTTCGGTCACGAGGGGGAGCGAGGCGAAATGCAGGCGCCTCATCCGCCTTCTCCGGAAGCGATCGCCGGAGGCGCGCGTCGTGGTGACCGGGTGCTACGCGGAGCTCGACGCGGAGCGGATCCGCGCAATCGGCGGCGTCGATCTTGTCGTCGGAACCGTGGACAAGCACCGCCTTCCCGACCTCGTCTCCGCGATCGACAAGTCCTCTCCGGTCTTGAGAAACCGGGTCGAGCGCGGCCCCTTCGCGATCGAGGGAGCCGGAATCTTCGCCGAGACGCGCGCGAACTTGAAGATCCAGGACGGGTGCGACCAATTCTGCGCCTTCTGCGTGATCCCGCTCACGCGGGGGCGCGCGCGGAGCCGGCGCGCGGATGATTGCGTGCGCGAGGCGGAAGCGCTCGCGGCGCGCGGGCATCGAGAGATCGTTCTTTCGGGCGTGAACATTGGAACGTACTCGGACGGCGGCGCCGACCTCGCGCGGCTCATCGATCGGCTGGAGGAGGTTTCCGGGATCGATCGGATCCGAATCGGGTCGATCGAGCCGATGACGGCGGGGGACGAGATCATCGCGCGCATGGAGCGCGGCGGGAAGCTCTGCCCGTACCTCCATCTTTGTCTGCAGAGCGCCGACGACGGGATTCTCGCCGCGATGGGGAGGCCCTACACCGCGGCGTCGTACGCCGCGCTCTTCGGAGCGTTCGCCCGCCGCGTGCCGGACGTCGGCGTCGGAACGGACGTGCTCGTCGGCTTTCCCGGAGAAACGGAAGAGGCGTTCCGCAACACGATGGGTCTTCTCGAGTCGCTTCCCTTCTATCATTTCCACGTCTTCCCCTACTCCGAGCATCCAAGGACGCGCTCCGCGCGCCTTCCGGGGAAGGTGCGTCCCGACATCATCCGGCGCCGGGCGGACGAAGCCCGCGCGCTCGGCGAGGAGAAGAAGCGGCGTTTCCACGAGCGCTTCATCGGAAGGACGCTCGACGTCCTCTTCGAGACGCGCGACCGGAGCGGGCGCTGGGTCGGCCACGCGCCGAACTACACGCGCGTCGCCGCCCGCTCGGCGGAGGATCTCGAGAACCGGATCGCGCGCGTGCGCGTCGAAGAATCGTCGGTCGCGGATGCGCGGGGAACGGTCGAGGAGGTTCTCGGTTGAAGGTTTATCTCGAAACCTACGGATGCCAGATGAACCTCTCCGATTCGGAGGTCATCGGCGGGCTCCTCGAGGGAGAGGGCTTCGAGGTCGTCGAGGACCTTCGCGAGGCGGACCGCATCCTGATCAACACGTGCGCGGTGCGCGAGCACGCGGAGGAACGGATCTACCAGCGCCTCCGGCAGCTCCATCCTTTGAAGAACGAGAGGCCGGCTCTTCGGATCGGCATCCTCGGATGCCTCGCGCAGAACCTCAAGGCGGATCTCCTCGAACACGAAGGGGCGGTCGACTTCATCGTCGGTCCGGACGCGTATCGGGCTCTCCCCGATCTTCTCCGAAAGAGCGCGAAGGGCGACCGGGAGCGGGAAACGCGGCTCTCGAAGACCGAAACGTACACGGACATCCCGCCGCTTCGACGCTCGGGCGTGAACGCCTGGATCACGGTGATGCGCGGCTGCGACAACTTCTGCACGTTCTGCGTCGTGCCGTACACGCGGGGGCGGGAGAGGTCGCGGCCGCTCGCGTCGGTCCTCGCCGAAGCGCGCGCGGTCGTCCGAGAAGGCGTCCCGCAGATCACGCTTCTCGGGCAGAACGTGAACTCGTACCGGGACGAAGGGCGCGGTTTCGCGGATCTCCTTCGCGCCATGTGCCGGGTCGACGGAATTCGGCGCGTTCGTTTCACCTCTCCCCATCCGAAGGATTTTCCGGACCAGCTCCTTTGCGTCCTCGCCGAGGAGCCGGCCGCGATGCCTCACGTGCACCTTCCCCTCCAGTCGGGGAGCGACCGGGTTCTGGATCGGATGGGACGCGGCTACACGCGGGAGCATTTCGACGGCATTGTCCAGCGGATTCGGGAAGCGATCCCCGGGGTCGCGATCACGACCGATCTCATCGCGGGCTTCCCGGGCGAAACGGACGGAGATTTCGAGGAAACCGTCCGCGCGATGGAGGAGATCCGCTTCCATTCGGCGTTCACGTTCCCGTACTCGGAACGCAAGCACACGCTCGCCGCGCGCCGCTTCGCGGACGACGTCCCCTCCGAGGTGAAGAGCGAGCGCGTGACGCGCCTCGCGCGCATGGAGAGGGAGCACTCGAGGGAGAGGCTCGAGGAAGAGGTGGGGACGGAGGCGGAGGTCCTTGTCGAGAGCGCCAGCAAGAAGTCGGCGGAGGAGGCGTTCGGGCGAACGCCGAAGGGGAGCGGCGTCGTCTTTCCGGTCGAGCGCGTGAGGCCGGGCGAGATCCGCTCGGTCCGGCTCGTTCGCGCCACGGCCCATACCCTGATCGGGGTTTCCGGTCAACCCGATGGAAGTGCGCTCCACGCGCGGCCGCCGGGGCCCGGGGCGAGGGGTGTCTGAGCCTGTACGCGCCTGCCCCGGGCCGAGGCCGGGAGGCGCCGGTCGAGTCTCCGTCGGATTCGGATTCATCCGGCGCGAGACGAACCTCTCGGGCTCCCGGCGAGAGGCGACGAATCCGGGGTTGAGGACCGCATCGTCTTCTGCTATACTAGCAAAGCTCGGGCGGGGCCGGCTCGTGGTGTGAGGGGCAGAGGCAGAGGTCGAAACGGACGCCGGAAACCGCCTCCCCGCCGGATTCCTGCCCCGCAAGTTGCGATCCCCTGTTCGAGAGGTCGTTGGAACGTGAGCGGAAAGAACGGTCGGCAAGAAGTCCTCGCGAGCGCGTCCCGAGTCGAAGAGCACTCCACACCGAACGGCGAGTATCGCTGCATCGTGTGCGGGATGCGCTATCGTGCGAGAGAGCACGCCGAGATCTGCTGCAAGAAGATCGCCGGAATCGAGAACCTCGGAGGGCGCAGGCAACACCGCTGGCGCTGATCCCGGTCGACGCGCGCCGACGGGGCGGGGCCTTTCCGCTTCGTTTCTCCGGCGCGCGTTGCCGCATCCGCTCTTCGATCCCGCTCCGTTCTTTTTCTTGACCCTTGCCGGGCCGGATCCGTATATTTCCCTGCGAACCGAACACGCACCCCGGCGGCCGCGCGCGCGACGGATGGATCGCGCGGCGTGGGCGGTCCGGTTCCTCGAGACGCCGGCCCGTCGCGTCCGGCCGGCTTCACAAGGCTTCTCCCGGAAGCGTTCCGGGGCCCGCCCGGGACCGCTTCCGTTCGTCTCCTCGTGTGGGGATCGAATGAACGGTTACGCCCCGCTCATCCTCGTGGTCGCTCTCGCCCTGATCACCCCGGCGATGCTGCTCGTCGTCTCGAACTTCCTCGGAGCGAGACGGACGGAGCGGACGAAAGGGGAGCCGTACGAGTGCGGCATTCCGCAGCCCGCTCCCCCACGCCGGGCGATCCCCGTGAAGTACTACTTGGTGGCCGTTCTCTTCCTCCTCTTCGATGTCGAGGCGGTCTTCCTCTATCCGTGGGCCGTCGTCTACCGGCGTCTCGGTCTCTTCGGTTTCGTCGAGATGGCCGTCTTCCTCGCGATGCTCGTCGCGGGGCTCGTCTATGTTTGGAAGCGGGGGGCGCTCGAATGGGATTGAGGGAGATCGAGAACCTCTCCGGATCGGGCGTGCTCACCACGCGTCTCGACGCGGTCCTTCGATGGGGGCGCCGGAACTCTCTCTGGCCGCTCCCCTACGGAACCGCCTGCTGCGCGATCGAGTTCATGGCGGTCGTCGCCTCTCCGTTCGATCTCTCGCGCTTCGGCGCCGAGGTGGTCCGCTTCTCCCCGCGCCAGTCGGATCTCCTCATCGTCTCGGGAACGATCGTGCACAAGCAGGCGGTGATCCTTCGCAGGATCTACGCGCAGATGGCGGAGCCGAAGTGGGTGATCGCGATGGGCGCCTGCGCGAGCGCGGGCGCGTTCTATGACAATTATTGCACGCTTCAAGGAATCGACCACGTGATCCCCGTGGACATCTATATCCCCGGGTGTCCTCCGCGGCCCGAGGCGGTCCTCCACGCCGTCACGGAGCTGCAGAGGAGAATCGACGCGGGAGTCCCCCCCCGGTCGCAGCGGACGGAAGGGAGCGCATAGACTTGTCGTCGCCGTCTCTCGACCGTTTCCGGAGCCGCTTGGCCGGCGCGGTCCGGGAGGAACCGAATCCCTTCGGGGATACGGTGTTTCGGGTGGAACCTTCCGGTCTTCGGGACGTTCTTCGCTCCCTCCGGGACGAGCACGGTTTCGATCTGCTCCTCGATGTCACCGCGGTCGATCGTCTGGAGCTCCCCGACTCGAAACCCCGCTTCGACGTCGTGTACATCTTGCGTCCTTCGGTCGGATCGGAACGCGTGCGGGTCCAGTGCCGTCCCCCGGACGAGGACCTCGCCCTCGAGACCGTCTCGGACCTCTGGAAGTCGGCGAACTGGGCGGAGCGCGAGGTCTACGATCAATACGGCGTCCGCTTCCGCAATCACCCGAACCTGAAGCGTATTTTGAATCATAAAGATTTCGTCGGCCATCCGCTCCGGAAGGACTACGACATCAAGAAACAGCAGTGGCTCTCCGAGCCGGACGACCTGATGGACGAGATGCGGAAGCTCCGGGGCGGCGCGGAGGAGGAGGAGAGCGAGTCGGTCCTTCTCAACATCGGCCCCTCCCATCCGGCGATGCACGGAGCGCTCCGCGCGCTCGTCGATCTCGAGGGGGAGACGGTTCGGCATACGGTTCCCGAGATCGGCTACCTCCATCGCGGGTTCGAGAAATCGGCGGAGAAGGGGACCTACACGCACGTGATCCCCTTCACGGACCGACTGAATTATTGCAGCTCGGTCATGAACAACATCGGTTATTGCCGGACGATCGAGAAGATGCTCGGCATCGAGCCGACGGCGCGCGCGCAGACGATCCGCGTCGTTCTTCTCGAGCTCGGACGGATCATGGACCATCTCGTGTGCGTCGCGGCGAACCTCGTCGATGTCGGCGCGCTCACCAACTACTGGTATCTGTTCAACGAGCGCGAGAGAATCTACGACGTGATCGAGGCGCTCTGCGGCGCGCGTCTCACGCACTGCTACGTTCGGATCGGCGGTCTCGCCCACGATCTCCATGCCGGCTTCGAGGAAGGAGTCGAGGGGATCCTCCGCGAGCTCCCGAAGGCTCTCGGGGACGTGGAGAGGCTCGTCGCCCGGAATCGGATCTTCCTCGACCGGGTGGTCGGCGTCGGCGCGATCTCGGCCGAGGAGGCGATCTCGCACGGGTTCACCGGGCCGTGCCTTCGCGCATGCGGCGTTCCGAACGACCTCCGGAAGGACGAGCCGTACTACGGCTACGACGGCTACGACTGGAACGTGATCGTCGGGACGCGCGGCGACGCGTACGACCGGATCTGGGTCCGCATGGAAGAGATGCGCGAGTCGATGCGGATCGTCGCGCAGGCGATGAAGAAGATGCCGGGCGGACCGGTGAACGTCGACGACAAACGCGTGTCGCTCCCGCCGAAGACCGAGGTGTACGGCAACATCGAGGCGCTGATGAACCACTTCATGATCATCATGGAGGGGATCAAGCCGCCCGCGGGCGAGTGCTACGGTTCGATCGAGGCGGCGAACGGCGAGCTCGGCTTCTTCGTCGTGAGCGATGGAACCGGAAAACCGTACAAGGTCAAGGTGCGCCCGCCCTGCTTCTATGTCTTTTCGGCGTTCCCGCGCCTTACGGAGGGGGGAATGATCCAGGACATGATCGCGACGCTCGGGTCGCTGAACATTATTGCGGGGGAGTTGGACCGGTGAAGACAGAGAAACCCCGCTGGAGCGCCGCGCGCGCGGAGGAGATCGAAGCGCTCCGCCGGCGCTATCCGACCGACCACGCGCTTCTCCTCCCGGTTCTGTGGATGGCGCAGCGCGACTTCGGTTGGATCTCGCACGAGGTGATGGAGCTCGCGGCGGAGACGTGCCGCACCTCTCCGGCGCATGTCTATTCGCTCGCGACCTTCTACACGATGTTCGAGCTCGAGAAGCCGATCCGCTATCACATCCAAGTGTGCAACAACCTCTCGTGCTCGCTCACAGGGTCGGAAGGGATTCTCGCCCACCTCGAGAAGCGTCTCGGCATTCGGGCGGGAGAGGCGACGGCGGACGGACGGTTCCGGCTCACGGCGGTCGAGTGCCTCGCCTCGTGCGGAACGGGTCCCGCGATGCAAGTGAACGACGCGTACTACGAGAACCTGACGCTGGAGACGGTCGACGCCCTCCTCGAGGAGTGGATGAAGTGATCGCCGAGACGATCCTCCTCAAGGCGCGCATGGTGAACCCCGATTCGCACGCGCTCGTCTCGGCGCGCGCGGCGGGCGCGTACCGCGCTTCCGCGAAAGCTCTCGCGGAAGAGCCGGAGGAGATCGTCCGGCTCGTGAAGGACTCGGGTCTTCGCGGGCGGGGAGGCGCCGGCTTCCCGACCGGGCTCAAGTGGACGTTCCTCCCGAAGAACCGGGACGCGACCTATCTCTGCGTGAACGCCGACGAGAGCGAACCCGGAACGTTCAAGGATCGGTTGATCCTCGAGAAGGACCCGCACCTACTCATCGAGGGGATCGTGATCGCGTGCCACGCGATTCGATGCGCGCATGCCTACCTCTACATCCGCGGCGAGTTCTGTCTTCCGTACGAGAGGATCCGCGCGGCGGCGGCCGAGGCGTACGCGGCCGGTCTTCTCGGTCCGAACGCCGGCGGCTCGGGACAACCGATCGACCTCACGATCCACCGCGGCGCGGGAGCGTACATCTGCGGCGAGGAGACCGCGCTCCTCAACTCGATCGAAGGGAAGAAGGGGCAGCCGCGCATGAAGCCCCCCTTCCCGACGAACGTCGGTCTCTTTGGAAAGCCGACCGTCATCAACAACGTGGAGACCCTCGCGAACCTTCCGTTCATCGTGGAGAACGGGCCGGACGCGTACCGCGCGATCGGAACCGAGAAGAGCCCGGGAACGCGGCTCATGAGCGTGTCGGGCCATATCGAGAAGCCCGGCGTGTACGAGGTGGCGCACGGCGTTCCGATGCGCGGCCTGATCGAGGATCTCGCGGGGGGCGTGCGCGGCGGGCGGAAGCTGAAGGCGCTCATCCCGGGAGGATCCTCGACGCCCGTCCTCACCGCCGAGGAAGCGTACGCGGTGAACGTCGATTTCGAATCGGTCCAAGCGACCGGCTCGATGCTCGGGTCGGGCGGCTGCATCGTGATGGACGAGACGACCGACATGGTGTGGGCGCTCGACAAGCTCGCGCATTTCTACGCGCACGAATCGTGCGGCCAGTGCACTCCCTGCCGCGAGGGCTCGGGGTGGATCGCGGAGATCGTGCAGAAGATCGCGGCGGGAAACGGAACCCGAAAGGACCTCGAGAAGCTCGAGAGCCTCGCGGCGCAGATCGTCGGCAACACGATCTGCGTCTTTTCCGACGCGCTCGCGATGCCGGTCGTGAGCCACGTGACGAAGTTCCGCGCGGAGTTCGAGGCGCATCTCGCGGATCGGGCGTCCTCCTCCGCGGCGCCCTGATCGAGGAAGGCGATGGCGAAGTTCACGCTGAACGGTGTGGAGCGCGAAGTCCCCGACGGGATCAACCTGATCGAGGCGGCTCTCCTCTTCGGGGTCCGCATCCCGCACTACTGCTACCATCCGGGTCTATCCCCCGAGGGGAACTGCCGGATGTGCGCGGTGGAGATCGAGGGGATCCCGAAGCTGCAGACCGCGTGCACGACGCTCGTCGCGGACGGAATGGTCGTCCACACCGAGTCGGAGAAGGTGATCCGCGAGCGGACCGAGGTGATGGAGTTCCTTCTCCGAAACCACCCGATCGATTGCCCGATCTGTGATCAAGCGGGGGAATGCGGGCTCCAGAAGTACTACATGGAGCACGGCCTCCATGATTCGCGGGTCGCTGTCGAGGAGAAGATCCTGAAGCGGAAGCGGGTCGATCTCGGCCCGCTCGTCGTGCTCGACTCGGAGCGCTGCATCCTCTGCTCGCGCTGCGTCCGTTTCTGCGACGAGATCGCGGGCGTGCGGGAGCTCGTCCTCGCGAACCGGGGCGGCCGCTCCGAGATCACGACCTTCCCCGGCCGAACGCTCGAGAACCCCTATTCCGGGAACGTGATCGACATCTGCCCGGTCGGCGCGCTCACCAGCAAGGACTTCCGCTTCAAGGTGCGCGTGTGGTTCCTGAAGACCGCAGGCTCGATCTGCCCCGGATGCGAGCGCGGCTGCAACATTTACATCGAGCAGTACCAGAACGAAGTGCAGCGGATCCGTCCGCGCGCGAACCTGGACGTGAACCGCTGGTGGATCTGCGACGACGGGCGACTCGACTACAAGTGGATCAACCGGGATCGTCTCCTCCGCGCGGAGGGAGAAGCCGGAGCGCATTCTCCGGAGCGGGCGGATGAGGAGGCGGCGCGGATCCTGAGGGAAGCCGGATCGGTCCTTCTCGTCGCCTCGCCGCGCTCTTCAAATGAGAATCTTTTCGCGCTGAAGCGTTTCCGAGACGCCGCGCTTCCGCGCGCTGCGCTCGTCGGCGGCTCGTTCCGGAAGCCTTGGGAAGGGGATCGGATCCTGAAGCGCCCCGACCGGAACCCGAACCGGAAGGGGATGGAGATTCTCGGCTTGTCGGGCGATCTCGAGGGGGCGCTCCGGAAGGCTCCGGATTGCGTCCTCGTGGTGGAGAACGATCTTCTCGGGGACCGTCCGGATCTCGCGGACCTTCTCCGCGGGAAGAAGCTCATCGCGCTCGCCTCGAATCGAGATGCGACGGCGGAAAAGGCCGCGCTCCGCATTCCCGTTTGCACCTACGCGGAGACGGAAGGAAGCTGGACGAACTTCGAGGGGCGGACGCAGGCGTTCCATCCGGTCTTGAAGGCGGTCGGCGAATCGCGGCCGGTCTTCCGCGTTCTCGAAGGGATCGCGCGCGCTCTCGGAGCGTCTCTCGAGTGGAGCGATTTCGGAGCGCTCCGCGAGGAGACCTTCCAGGCGGCGCCGGCTCTCGGGAGCTTGTCCCCATCGCCCGGAGGAGGCGCGCATGCTCTCTGATCTCCTTCTCCCCGTTCTCTTCGCGCTCGTCGCCGCGTTTCTTCCGCTCATGTTCGTTCCGCTTCTCGTCTGGGGCGAGCGGAAGGCGGCCGCCTTCATTCAAGATCGGACCGGCCCGAACCGCGCGGAAGTGCTCGGGATTCGTCTCGGAGGCCTCGTCCATCCGTTCGCCGACGTGGTGAAGCTCCTCGCGAAGGAGGATTGGACGCCCGCGCGCGTGAACCGTTTCTACTACAATCTGGGTCCGTTCCTCGCCATCTTCATCTCGATGCTCCCCTTCGCGATCATCCCGCTCGCGGACAACCTGAGCGTCGGCGGGCGGCTCATCGAGATGCGGGCCGTTACGCTGAATGTCGGGATCCTCTTCGTGCTCGCAATCACGTCGTTTCACGTATACGCGATCGTTCTCGGCGGATGGGGGGCGAACAACACCTACACGCTGCTCGGCGGGATGCGCTCGGCCGCGCAGATGGTGAGCTACGAGCTCGCGATGGGGCTCTCGCTCATCGGCGTTCTCATGATCTCGCAGACTCTCGACCTCGGCGAGATCGCCCGCCAACAGGGAGGGCTTCTCTTCGGTTTCCTCCCGAGGTGGAACGTCTTCCTGCAGCCGCTCGGGTTTCTTCTCTTCTTGATCGCGCTCTTCGCGGAAACGAACCGGAACCCGTTCGACCTTCCGGAAGGGGAGTCCGAGATCATCGGCTTCCATGTCGAGTACTCGAGCATGCGTTTCGCCTTCTACTTCATGGGCGAGTACGTGGCGATGGTGGCGGGGAGCGCGGTCGTCGCGACGCTCTACTTCGGCGGCTGGCAGGTGCCGTGGCTCGGGACGGAAACGCTCCGGGCGAACGCGCTCCTCACGGCGCGCGCGCTCCTTGTGCTCGTCGCTCTCTTCGCCGTGCTCGCGGCCGTTCTCTTCCGCTCGTACGGCCGCCGGCTCAGCGCTCTCTACCGCGATCGCCGGAGCCGCGAGGCGAAGGTGCTCGGCGCCGCGTCGATCTTCGTCGCGGCCCTCGCTCTCCTGGCGCTCGCGTTTCTTTCGGGGATCCGGCCGCTCGGCGCGCAGATCCTCGTCGCGGCGGTCCAGTTTCTGTTCCTCGTCGCGAAGATTCTCGCGTTCGGTTTCTTGTTCATTTGGGTTCGATGGACTCTTCCCCGATTCCGCTACGACCAATTGATGGGACTCGGCTGGAAGAGCCTCGTCCCGCTCGGACTCTTGAACATCGCGGTGACCGGGCTCGTGTTGCTCGGCATCGATTGAGGGGCTCATGCCGGGGATCCGCACCGTCGGCCGTCCGATGAACATCAAGGAGAAGTGGTATCTCTTCGAGATCGCGAAGGGGATGGCGGTGTCGATCCGCCACCTCGTCTCCAACATCCTCCACCAGGAACGGATGCCGACCCTTCAGTACCCGGAAGAGAAGCGGGTGCTGCCGGAGCGTTTCCGCGGGAGGCACCGCCTGACGAAGAGAGACGACGGAACGCCGAAGTGCGTCGCCTGCTATTGCTGCCAGACCGCGTGCCCCGCCGACTGCATCAGCATCGAGGCGGGGGAGAGAGGGGACGCGGCGGAGAAGGTCGCCGTGCGGTTTGACATCAACATCCTCCGTTGCGTATTCTGCGGTCTCTGCGTGGAGGCGTGCCCGGTCGACGCGATCCGGATGGACACGGGGAAATACGAGCTTACTTCCGATTCGCGGAAGAAGCTGATCTACGATATCGATACGCTCTTGAACGACTAGGGAGCCATGCAGACGATCGCCTTTTGGGTTTTCTCGTTCCTCGCCGTCGCCGGAGCGGTGTTGACCGTGACGCGCAAGAACCCGCTCTCGTCGGCGTTCTCCCTCGTCGTTTCGCTCGTCGCGGTGGCGGGTCTCTTCGCCACGCTCTCGGCCCATTTCCTCTTCGCCGTCCAGCTCCTCGTCTACGCGGGGGCGGTGATGGTGCTCGTGATCTACGTGATCATGATTCTGAACCTGCGGGAGAGAGACATGCGGGTTCTCGGGCTCTCGCGGCCGCGCGCGGTGCTCGCCTCGCTCGCCTCTCTCGCGGTGCTTCTCGTTCTGGCGCGCGTTCTCGCGACGCGGGGCCGAATCTCGTTCCCCGCGGACGCGGAGGGGCTCGGATCGCTCGATGGGATGGCCACGGCCCTCTTCACGCGCTATCTCCTCCCGTTCGAGGTCGTTTCGGTTCTCCTTCTCGCGGCGATGGTGGGCGCGGTCGTGCTCGCGATGAGGAAGTTCTGATGGCGCCGGAAACCCACTACCTGATGGTGAGCCTCGTCCTCTTCCTCGTCGGGTGCGTCGGCGTGCTCGCGCGGAGGAACCTTCTCGTTGTCCTTATGGGGATCGAGCTGATGCTGAACGCGGCGAACCTGGCGTTCGCGGCGTTTTCCCGCTCGAGGCTCCTCGTCGACGGGGAGATCGTTGTGTTTTTCGTGATCGCGGTAGCCGCGGCCGAGGCGGCCGTCGGTCTTGCGATCGTCGTGGCCCTCTACCGGAAGAAGGAGACGGTGAACCTCGACCGGTTCAACGTACTTCATCAATAAAGGGTGTGAGGCGTGGAAGGCGCGCTTCTCTGGATCTTGATTTTCCCGCTGATCGGGTTCGCGGTGAACGGGCTCGCCGCCGCCGCTGCCGCGCGCCTCCGCCGGGAGCTCCCGCTCCGCTTCACCGCCTTCGTCGCGTGCGCGGGGCCGACCCTCTCTTTCCTTCTCGCCCTCGATCTCTTCCGGAGGTTCCTCGGCGAGGAGCCGGAGCACCGGCTTCTCGTTCAAGAGGTCTTCCGTTGGATCGGGAGCGGAGACCTCTCCGTGCATCTTCGCCTCCTCGCGGATCCGCTCTCCCTCGCGATGGTCCTCGTGGTGGCCGGCGTGGGGGGCGTCATCCATTTCTATTCGGCCGGTTACATGGCGCACGACAAAGGACACGCGCGCTACTTCGCCTTCTTGAACCTGTTCCTCTTCTTCATGCTTCTTCTCGTGCTCGGCGATTCGCTCCTCACGCTCTTCGTCGGGTGGGAAGGGGTCGGTCTCTGCTCGTATCTCCTCATTGGTTTCTGGTTCGAGGACACGGAGAAGGCGCGCGCGGGGAAGAAGGCGTTCATCGTGAACCGGATCGGGGATTTCGGGTTCCTTCTCGGGATGCTCCTTCTCGCCTCCTCGCTCGCGCGCTTGGGCGGGGGCGCGACCCTCGCGATCGGAGAGATCGCCGCGCGCGTGCACGAGCTTCCGCGAGGCGTGATCGAGGGCGCCGCCCTTCTCCTCTTCATCGGGGCGACCGGCAAGTCGGCGCAGATCCCGCTCTACATCTGGCTCCCCGACGCGATGGCCGGTCCGACTCCGGTCTCGGCTCTCATCCACGCGGCCACGATGGTGACGGCGGGCGTCTACATGATCGCGCGGATGTCGTTCCTCTACGAGCTCGCGCCCGCCGCCTCCGCGGTCGTTCTCCTCGTCGGAGCGGCGACCGCGCTCTTCGCGGCGACGATCGCCGTCACGCAGACCGACATCAAGAAGGTGCTCGCCTACTCGACGGTGAGCCAGCTCGGATACATGATGATCGGCGTGGGGGCAGGCGCGTTCGCGGCTGGGATCTTCCACGTCTTCACGCACGCGTTCTTCAAGGCGTGTCTCTTCCTCGGGGCGGGATCGGTGATCCACGCGGTGAGCGGGGAGCAGGACATTCGGAAGATGGGCGGTCTCTTCCGAAAGATGCCGCGGACCGGATGGACGTTCCTCATCGCGACGGCGGCGATCGCGGGCTTCCCGCCTCTCTCCGGTTTCTTCTCGAAGGACGAGATCCTCTTCCGCGCGTTTTCCGGAACGAGCGCCGCGCTCTCTTGGGCGCCGAAAGCGGCGTGGGTTCTCGGGACCCTCGCCGCGGTGCTTACCGCCTTCTACATGTTCCGCCTCTTCTTCCTCGTCTTCGCGGGAGGAGAAGGAGAGAAGACGCGCGGGGCGCACGAGTCGCCTCCTCTCTTCACCGTGCCGCTCGTGATCCTCGCGGCGGGGGCCGCCCTCGCCGGGTTCCTCGGCGTGCCGGCCGCGCTCGGCGGCGGAAACCGGTTCGAGCACTGGCTCGCGCCGGTTTTCGAGAGCGCGCATCACGGGAAGGGCTACGCGTCCGCGCACGCGTCCCACGGGACCGAGCTCGTCCTCATGGCGCTCGCGGTTGCGATCGCGGTCTTCGGGACCTCGGCGGCTCACGCCTTCTACGTGCGGAACCAAGAACTTCCTGCGCGCCTCGCCGGGCGGTTCCCGGCCGTCTATCGGACGGTCCGCGACAAGTTCTACGTGGACGAAATCTACTACGTGCTCGTCGTTCATCCGATTCATGTCGTGTCGCGGAGGGTTCTCTTCCGAATCGTTGACGTGCGAATCGTGGACGGCCTCGTGAACCTCGCGGGGCATCTCGCGCGCGGATTCAGCTACATGCTCCGCTTCGCCCAATCGGGACACGCGCAGACCTACGCGTTCGTGCTTCTCGCGGCGCTCGCGGTGCTTCTCTGGAAGGTGTTGTAAGGGGAGACGATGGGAGGCATCTTGACGGCGCTGATCTTCCTCCCGCTCGCGGGGATGCTCCTTCTCGCGTTCGTGCCCGGCTCGAACACGCGCGCGGTGCGCCTCGTCACGCTTCTCGTCACCGTGCTTCTCTTCCTTGTCTCCCTTCCGCTCGCGTGGGAGTTCGAGGGGACCGGCGGGATGGAGTTCGAGGAGAGAGCCCCCTGGGTTCCCGCGTTCGGGATCTCCTATCACGTCGGGATCGACGGGATCTCTCTCTTTCTTCTCCTTCTCACGACGTTCCTCGCCCCGCTCGTCTATCTCTCGGCGTGGAACGCGATCACGAGCCGCGTGAAGGAGTTCGCGCTCTTCTATCTTCTTCTTCACACCGGAATGATCGGGGCGTTCGTCGCGCTCGACCTCTTCCTCTTCTACGTGTTCTGGGAGCTGATGCTCGTCCCGATGGCGTTTCTCATCGGCGTGTGGGGAGGGGAGAGGAGGATCTACGCGGCCGTCAAGTTCGTCCTCTACACGGTGGTTGGGTCGCTTCTCATGCTCGCGGCGCTTCTCGTTCTCGCGCGCCACGCGGCGGAGGCGAGCGGGCATCTTTCATTCGATTGGGCGGACCTCGTGGGAACGCCGGTGCCGCGGACGCTCCAGATGCTCCTCTTCGGCGCGTTCGCGCTCTCGTTCGCGATCAAGGTGCCCCTCTTCCCGTTCCACACGTGGCTTCCGGACGCGCACGTGGAGGCTCCGACGGCGGGGAGCGCGATCCTCGCCGGGATCCTCCTCAAGATGGGGACGTACGGCTTCCTCCGCTACGCGATGCCTCTCTTCCCCGAGGCGGCTCAGGCGGCGGCGCCTCTCCTCGCTTTTCTCGCGCTCGTCGGGATCGTCTATGGAGCGCTCGTCGCGATGGTGCAAGACGACGTGAAGAAGCTCGTCGCGTATTCATCGGTAAGCCATCTCGGGTTCGTCGTTCTCGGGCTCTTCGCGTTCAACACGAGCGGGATTCAAGGGGCGATCTACGTGATGCTCGCGCACGGGCTCTCCACCTCCGCGCTCTTCCTTCTCGTGGGCGTGATCTATGAGAGGCGGCACACGCGGCTCATCTCCGAATACGGCGGGCTCGCGAGGCCGATGCCTCTCTTCGCGGCGGTCTTTCTCGTCACGACGCTCGCCTCGATCGGTCTCCCCGCTCTATGCGGTTTCGTCGGCGAGTTTCTCGTGCTCTTCGGGACCTTCCGCGTTCATCCGGGCCAGGCGGCGATCGCCGCGACCGGCGTTGTGCTCGGCGCGGTCTACATGCTCTGGATGGTCCGCCGCGTCTTCTTCGGCCCGATCACCTCGGACGCGAACCGAAACCTTCGCGATCTTTCCATTCGCGAGCTCGTGGTGATCGTGCCCCTTCTGGCGGGAATGGTGGCGCTCGGCGTGCACCCGGCGCCGCTTCTCGATCGAATGGAGGGGGCGGTGGAGCGCCATATCGAGATGATGCGAGGGGAGGCGCGGGCGGAGGCCGAAACGCCCGAGGTTCGGCTCGTCGCCGAGGCGATCGATTCGGCGGAGGAGACGCCATGAGCCCGCCTCTCTTCGGCCCCGACATCCTTCGCGCGCTCCTTCCGTTCATCGTGATCGCCGTGGGCGCGACGCTCACCACGCTCCTCGGCGCATGGAGAACGCGTCTCGGACTCGCCGCGGCTGTCGCGGTCCTCGCGGTCGCGGTCCTCGCGCTCCGAGGCGCGCCCGACTCGGTCCGGGCATGGGAGGGGGCCCTCGTCCTCGACCGGTTCGCGCTCGTCTTCATGGTCCTTCTCCTCGGCGCCGCGTTCTTCACCCTCTTCCTCTCCGAGCCGGTTCTCCGGCGGGAAGGGCGCGTGCGCGCCGAGTACTACGGGCTCCTCCTCTTCTCGCTCTCCGGAATGTTCCTTCTTGTCTCAACGACCAATCTCCTTATGATCTTCCTCGCGCTCGAGCTCCTCTCGATCCCGCTCTATGTTCTTTGCGGCTACGCGCGGGAGGATGACCGCTCGATCGAGGCGGCGATGAAGTACTTCGTGCTCGGCTCGTTCTCGTCCGCGATCTTCCTCTTCGGAGCGGCGCTCCTCTTCGGGGCGACGGGGACGATCGACCTCGCCGCGATGCACGGCGGAGATCGGCTTCTCGGCGCCTCCGGCGTCCTTCTCCTTCTCGTCGGTTTCTTCTTCAAGGCGGCGGCGGTTCCGTTCCACATGTGGGCGCCGGATGTGTACGACGGGGCCCCGACCCCGATCGCCTCGTTCATGGCCACCGCCGTGAAGATCGCGACCTTCGGCCTCCTTCTTCGGGTCCTCTCGTTCGCGTTCGCCGCGGAAGCCCATCCCGCAGCCGCGTTTCTCGGGCGCGAGGCGGCCGAACCCGCCCTCCGATGGATCGCGATCCTCACGATGACGGTGGGGAACCTCTCCGCGCTCACGCAGAACAACGTGAAGCGGATGCTCGCCTATTCGTCGATCGCCCACGCCGGGTATCTTCTCCTCGGGCTGATCCCCGGGAGCGGAGCGGTGGACTGCGCGGGGGTGATGTACTATCTCCTCGCGTATCTCTTCATGACGAGCGGCGCGTTCGCGGTCGTCGCCGCTCTCTCCGCGCGCGAGGGAGGGCGCGAGGTCCTCACCCTGGACCGCTACGCGGGGGTCGGATACCGGAGGCCGTTCCTCGGCCTCGCGATGACGGTCTTTCTCGTTTCCCTCGCCGGGATCCCGCCGACCGCCGGCTTCTTCGGCAAGTACCTTCTCTTCCGCGGGGCGATCGAGAGGGGGCTCACGGGGCTCGTCGTCATCGCGGTCCTGAACAGCGCGCTTTCGCTTTACTATTACCTTCGCGTCGTCGTCTATTTCTACATGAAGGAAACGGACCGCCCGGCGGCGGTCGACGGCGCGCTCGGGCTGCGCCTTGCGATGATCGCCGCTCTCGCCGGGGTTCTCTGGATCGGCTTCATGCCGGATCTCTTCGGCCTTCCCGGGATTCCCTCGCTCCTCGGGTGGGTGCAGGCGTCCGCTTCCTCGCTCCCCTGACCGCCGCCGCGGGTCGCGGCTTGCTTCCCGTCAATCGGCGCATCAAGATCGATCCCAAGCGGATGAGGTTGGGGAGCGGCAAGCCCACCGCGACCGAGGAGTCGACCTGGGGGAACATCAAGTCGATGTTCCGGTAGGGTTCTTTCGTCTGCCGACAGCGAGACGGGCGCCTTCGGGCGCTCGTCTTCTCTTCGAGGATGTACCTGGTACACGTGTGCGACCCGTCAGCGGCGCTTTCTTCGGATCGCTTCGGCGAAGGCATCGGCCGGGAGCGTGTTGAGGACCGCGCACGGCCCGATCCAACCCTTGCGGGCGATGTGGACCGCGAGATCGAGGTCCCCCATCTCGTCCGGCGCGTGCGCGTCCGATCCGATCCAGATCGGCACTCCTCGCTCGCGGAGCTTGGGGAGCTCGCGCCAATCGACGTCGAGGCGCTCCTCGTGCGCGTTCAGCTCGACGGCGGTCCCCGTCTCCGCCGCGGCGTCCCAGACGGCGTCCGCGTCGAACGCGTACGGCTCGCGTGTGAGAAGAAGCCGCCCGGAAGGGTGACCGAGGACCGTCGTGAAGCGGTTTCGCACCGCGGCGACGAGCCGCGCGGTCTGCTCCTCGCGCGAGAGACCGAAGCGCGAGTGGACCGAGGAGACGACGAAGTCGAGCGCTTCGAGGATCTCGTCCGGATAATCGAGCGCGCCGTTCGCGAGGATGTCCGACTCGACGCCGTGGAAGATGCGGAAGGGGGCCGTCTCCGCCGCGACGGATCGCGCCTCTTCTCCTTGCGCGAGGAGG
Source organism: Candidatus Eisenbacteria bacterium (assembly GCA_016867715.1). Taxonomy (NCBI): domain Bacteria; phylum Candidatus Eiseniibacteriota; species Candidatus Eiseniibacteriota bacterium. Next base: position 33,116 of record VGIW01000001.1, read on the forward strand.
CGCTCGATCGAGAGCCCTCCCGCGTAGCCCGCGCTCCGGCTGTGATCCGCGATCGCGAGGTACTCGAACCCGAGCGCGATCGCCTTCTCCGCCATCTCTCGGATCGACGCCGTTCCGTCGCTCCACGCGGAGTGGACGTGAACGGCTCCCCGGATCTCCTCGCGGACGAGAAGACCGGGAAGCGGTCCACGAAGAGCGGCCTCGATCTCGCCGCTCCCCTCGCGGATTTCGGGGGGAAGGAGAGGGAGGCCGAGCGCGGCGTAGAGCGCGGCCTCGTCGCGCGCCGGAAGGAGGCGCCCCTCTTCCAGAAGCCCGTCCTCGCCGAGCGTGAGGGAGCGCTCCTCCGCGAGCCGCTCGAGCGCGGCGCGGTGCGCGGGCGATGCGACGGCGAGCGCGAGAGCCGCCCCAAAGGACGAGGGAGGAACGACCCGGACGCGAACCGGAAGCCCCGATGCGCTTGAAAAGCGAAGGGTCGTCCCCTCAATCATCGAGCCTGGAAAGCGAGAGGCCGCCGCCGCGAGGAACTCTGAGGGAGAGGGATGCGACGCGACCAAGGAGAGGTCGCCGACGATCTCGCGCCACCGGGCGAGATCCCCCGCGATCGCCGCTTCCGCCGCGCCGAGGGCGAGGAGCGCGCCGAGAACCTCCTCCGCATCCCGGCGGCCGGCGCGGTGAAGACGAAGGCCCCGCGACTCCGTCCAGAGGCGAAGCGCCCGCCCGAGGTCCTCGAGAAGCTTCGGACCGAAACCTTTCACTCCGGAAAGGCGTCCCTCGGCGAGCGCGCTTTGGAGATCCTCCGGAGACTCGATCCCGATCGATTCGCGGAGCGCGCGGATCCGTCCCGGCCCGAGCCCCGGAATGCGCGCGAGCTCGACGACCCCCTTCGGGATCTCCTTCCGGAGCTCGTCCAGCATAGGGATCGTGCCGGTCGCGAGGAAGTAGCCGATCTTGTCGGCGAGACCCTTGCCGATGCCGCCGATCTCCGTCAGCCGTCCCTCGCGCGCGAGGCCGACGAGATCCCCCGCCCGCTCGATCGCGTCCGCCGCCTTCTCATAGGCGCGCGCGTGGAAGGGGGAATCTCCCTTGAGCTCGAGGAGCGCCGCGATCTCTCGAAACGCCCGCGCGACCTCTTCGTTCGACATCGTTCGTTCCTCTTCTCGAGAAAAACCTCCTCCGGCCGATCGGGTTCAGTATACACTCCGCCTCGAACGGCGGGAAAGGAAGGGACGATGATCGATGATCGCGCGGAAGTTCCTCGCCCGGTGCGCGTGGAGATCCACGTGCACACGGAAATCTCGGGCGACGCCTCGAACACGTTCGAGGATCTGGAGGCGGCGGCTTCCGAGAAGGGGATCGATGTCTTCGCGATCACCGACCACGACACGATCGAGGGGGCGCTCCGTCTTCGCGACCGCGGGAAGGTGCGGGTGATCGTCGGCGAGGAGATCACGACCGCGCTCGGGGACGTGATCGGCCTCTTCCTCGCGGAGGCGGTGCCCCCCGGCCTCTCGCCCGAGGAGACGATGGACGCGGTGCACGCGCAGGGCGGGCTCGTCTACGTTCCGCATCCTTTCGACCGCAAGCGAAAGAGTCGGCTCTTCGCCGAAGCGATCGAGCGCTGCGCGCCGCGCATCGATCTCTTCGAGGTTCGGAATGGGCGGACGCCCTACGACGACGACAACGAGCGCGCCGCCCGTTTCGCGGCGGAGAGAGGTCTCCTCGCAGCATGCGGATCGGACGCCCACGCCCCCTTCGAGCTGGGGCGCATCTTCCACGAGGTTCCTCCGTTCGACTCCCCGCCCGATTTCCTCCGGGCGATCCGCGCGGGGCGGCCGGTCGTTCCCGCCGTTCCCCTGCGGGGCGGTCGGGGAGGCCTCTTCGGGTTTCTTCGGGGAACGGGATAGGCCGTGGCCGCGATCGAGATCGTTCGAGCGACCCGAGCGGAGGAGATCGAGGAGTGGAGCGCCGCCCTCGAGGCGGGGGGCGCAGGACTCCTCTTCTCGCGCGTGGTTTGGGCCGAGACGCTCGCCGCGGCGCTCGGCGCGTCCTGGTCGCTTCACCTCTGCCGGATCGGCGGGGAGATCGCGGGCGGGGCGCTCCTCCTCACGGAAGGCGCCTCGGGGAGAGAGCGCGTGCGGAGGTCGGCTCCGTACCCTCTCTTCTCGCTCCACGTGCTTCATCGGGAAGGGGTCTCCCCGACGCGGAGGATCCCGCAGGGGGTGGAGGTCCTCTCCTCCTTGGCGCGGGAGCTCGCGTCGGTCTACGGAAGGCCCTCGTGCGATGCGTCCCCGTCGCTCGTCGATCTTCGCGCGCTCTCGTGGGCGGGATGGAGGGTGGAGCCGCGCGTCGGGTTTTGCCTCCCCCTTTCGCGAGAGGGCGACGAATCCCCGCCTCTTGTCGAGGCGTTCTCGGGAGAACCGAACGATCCGGTCGCACGCATCGCCCTCGAGAGGAAGATGGGGGCCGCGTACGCCGCGCGAGTGAGATCCGGCCCCGCGGCGACGCTTCTCGTTCTGCGAGGCGAGAGGCGGCTGTATGCGCTCGTCGGACGCGGGGCCGCGCGCGCGCTCCCGGCTTCGCGGAGGGTCGCGGTCGCGCGCTCTCTCTCGTCCCTTCCGGAAGCGAAGGGGAAGGAGGAGATCCTCTTCTTCGGCGACGGGTGGGAGGAATGGTTTGCGTGTGAAGCGATCGAACCCCTTCGAATCGTGCCGGCGGCCCGCGTCTTCGGGCCTGGGAGATCGCGATGAGCGCGGAGCCGGAAAGAGCCCGCCCGCTCGCGCCGGGTGAGGAGCCTCTCTGGGACGCCCTCGTCGAGGAGGCGGGGTCGACTCCCTTCTTCGCTTCGCGCGAATGGGTGGACCGGATCGCCCGCGCCTACGGGGGGAGTGTCCGCCTCGTCGGGTTGTTTCGAGGAGACGAGCTCGCGGCGGGGGTCGCCCTTCCCGTGAGGCGCCGCGCGGGGATCCCGATCGCGACCGCCCCCTACCTGCTCCCCTACCTTCCGCTCGTCGCGCGGGAGGAACGGCCGGAGGCGATCCGCCCCTTGCTCCGCTTCCTGGCGCGGACCTACCCGCTCCTTTCCCTTCTTCTTCCGCCCGGGTCCGACGACCTCCGGGCGTTCCGCCAGGAAGCGTGGGAGACGGCGTTCCGCTACACGCTTCGGATCGATCTTCGGGACGCGACCGCGGAGAGCCTTCTCGATCGAATGGAGAAATCGCAGCGCCGGCGGGCGCGGCGCGCGGAAGAAGAGGGAGCGGTCGTTCGCTCCTCCTCGAACGCGGATGAGCACTGCCGGCTCGTGCTCGCGAGCTATCAACGCCAAGGGAAGCGCTTCCCGATTTCCGAGGAGGAGGAGAGGGGGCTGATCCGTTGGGTTCTCGAGTCGGGTCGCGGGCGAGTATTCGAACTTCACCGCGACGGGCGCACGGCCGCCACCTTTCTGATCGGCCTCGATGGGAAGCGCGCCTACTCGCTGGAAAGCGGCGTCGATTGGGAAATCGGGCGAGGCGGTGAGTCGGCGCATCTTCTCGTTCGCGCGCTCGCCGAACTTGCGGCGGAAGGAACCCCCGAGTTCGACTTTCTCGGCGTCAACCATCCGAGCATTTCACGATTCAAGGAGTCGTTCGGGGGGACGCTCGCCCGCTACCATGCCGCCGCTCCGCCCCGCCCGCTCTGGGTCCGGCTTCTCCTCCGGCTTCGGGGCGCGCCGGCGGGTCTCGAGATCGAGGGGGAAGGGGCGGCGGGGCGGTGAGATCCCCCGCGCCGGCGTTGACACCCCTCCCTTCGTCTGCTACATTCCGCCCGCCGGAACGCCGGGGAGACGTCCCCGATCCCCGGCGTTCCCCGGCCGGGGACCGGTCGCGCCGCGATCCGTCTCCGCGCAAGCCCTGAGGACGTGCGCGCATGCACCCCGGTTCGCGATCGATGGACAGGGGGAGGCGCGGATCGTTCGGGCGGGGAAACCCGATGGGAGGAAGCGACATGCGCCGCCCTCGCCGGATCGAGCTCGTCGTGCTCGTCTCCCTTCTGGCGGCGATCTCGTCCCGCGCGGAAATGACCGAGGAAGACCCGACCGATCTCGTCGACGGCCCGACGGCGTCGCTTCTCCCGCACGGCGCGTACGATACTTCTCTTCGCCTGTACGCCGGGGGCGGCGTCCTCTTCCGCTGGCGAGTCGGGATTCGCGACGCGGTGCATCTCGGCGCTTCCTTCGGCGGAACGAACATCGTCGGGAGCGGCGACCCCGACTGGAACCCGCGCGTCGAGTTCCTCTTCCGCGCGCTTCTTCTTCGCCAAACCTACTACGGTCCGGCGCTCGCGGTCGGCTTCGACTCGCAAGGCTACGGCGCGTACAGCGGGGCCTGGAGCCGTTACCGGTTCAAGTCGCGCGGCTTCTACGCCGTGGCGAGCAAGCACTTCCTCTTTCTCGGGGACCTCGGCTTTCACGGGGGGGCGAACTACAGTCTCGAACGGGGAGACGGCCAGAAGAACCTGAACGCGTTCTTCGGAATCGAGAAGTCGCTCCACCCGAGGGTCGATCTTCTCGTCGAGTACGACCTTGCCGCGAACGACAGCAAGGACGACGGGGTCTTCGGCGAAGGGAAGGGATACTTGAACGCCGCGCTCGTCTGGCGGATTTCAAGCAGCGTGTGTCTGGAGGCCGATTTCCGGAACCTCCTCGAGAATGGATCGGGTGAATCCGGAAACGAAGCGGCCGCGGAGTGGAGCCGCGAGCTCCAGATCATTCATCGGCAGTATTTTTAAGTCCAAAGAGAGGCGGGGCCGCGATGCCGGAAGTCGCCCTCGATTTCGAGAAACCGATCATCGAGCTGGAGAAGCGGATCGCCGAGCTCCGGCAGATCGCCGAGCAGGAAGGCCTCGAGGCGGGGAACGAGCTCCGCGAGCTCGAGAAGAAGGCGGATCACCTCCGCAAGGAGGTCTTTTCGCGGCTCACCCGCTGGCAGCGCGTCCAGCTCGCGCGCCATCCGCTCCGTCCGTACACGCTCGACTACATCGACCGGATCATGGAGGAGTTCATCGAGCTTCACGGGGACCGTCTCTTCGGCGACGACGGGGCGGTCGTCGGCGGTCTCGCGACTTTCGAGGGGAGGAAGATCGTCCTCATTGGCCAGCAGAAGGGGCGGGAGACCAAGGAGAAGCTCGCGCGGAACTTCGGGATGATGCATCCGGAAGGGTACCGAAAGGCGCTCCGCCTGATGCGTCTCGCGGAGAAGTTTCGCCTGCCGGTCGTCACCTTCATCGACACGCCCGGCGCGTATCCCGGCATCCAGGCCGAGGAGCGGGGCCAGGCGACCGCGATCGCCGAGAACATCCTCGCGATGACGAGGATTCGCACACCGATGATCGGCGTCATCATCGGCGAGGGGGGGAGCGGCGGCGCGCTCGCGATCGCCGTCACCGACCGCGTGCTCATGATGGAGAACGCGATCTACTCGGTGATCTCTCCGGAGGGATGCGCGGCGATCCTCTGGGCGGATCGGGCGATGGCCGAGCAGGCGGCCGAGTCGCTTCGCATCACCGCGCCCGACCTTCAGGAGCTCGCCATCATCGACGCCGTGATCCCCGAACCTCTCGGGGGAGCACATCGGGATCCCGGGTCGGCCGCCGAGTCGGTGCGAGCCGCTCTCCGCGCGGCGCTTGACGAGCTCGCGGGAGTCCCCGTCGAGCGTCTCCTTGAGGAGCGTGCCGCCAAGTACCTGCGCATGGGTGTCTTTCACGATCCGGGGGGCGTCTCCGGCGGGTGACAGGTGTTCTTCGAAGGGGACACTCGTCCGGAACCGAGGTTGAGCCGCCAGCGTAACCAGTTGCAGGAAAAAGAGCTAGGTACGTCCGTCCTCGGACGAGGACGGAACGATTCTTGCTCGCTCGTGAGCAGAACGGCTCTTGGCCGTCCGCGAGGGGGTGGATGAACGGATGACCACGATCACCCACGCGGCGGCGGGGGCGGCTTTGGGGTCGCTCGGGCTGGGTTCTCCCGCGTCGTTCCTTGCCGGAATGGCGTCGCACCTGCCGCTCGACCTCGTTCCCCATTGGGACCTCAAGAGGACATGGATCGATACCGTTCTCACCGTCGGCGCCCTCGGGGCGCTCTGGATCGCGACCGGGGCCTCCCCGCTCTTCTGGGGGGCGGCGGGAGCGGCGCTTCCGGACTTGGAGCATTTGCTCCCCCTCCGGAGGAAGTACTTTCCCGGGCACGGGGCGCGGCACGGAAGGGCGCTCGGGCGGGCGCACGCGCTCCCGCAAGCGCTCCTCTTCGCGGTCTTCGCCGCCACGGCCCTGCGCGGACTTCCATGAGCCCGCGCTTCGCTCGCGGTCTTCTCGCCGGAGCTCTTCTTCTCGCCGCGTGGGCGCCCGCTTTCTCCGCGGCGCCCGCACTCCTCGCCGACGGTCCGGAGGGGATCTCGTTCCGATTCGTTCTCCCCGAGCTTGCCGAGGAGCGTGTCGACGGGGATCGGGTTCTTCTTCGGGCCGAGGGTCTCTCGATCCTGACCGAGGTGGGAGCCCCCGCGGTTCCCGTCCAAGAGGTTCTCGTCGCGGTTCCGCCGGGCGCGTCCGCCGTGGTCGAGGTCGAGAACGCCGAAATCGAGCGGAGGACCGATCTCCGCATCGCTCCCTTCCCTCGCATGGACCGCGAGGAGAACGCCCACTTCGAGGTCGGAGAGGAGTACGCGGGAAGGCTCTTCCCCGAGGCGTGGGCCGAGGTCTCGCCGCCGGCGCGTCTTAGGGATCAACGGGTCGTGCCGGTCCGGGTGCATCCGGTCCGCCACGACTTCATCTCCGGGACGACCGAGATCCTAAGGACCGCGATCGTTCATGTCCGTATCATCGGCGCCGCGAAGAGGTTGGGAGAGGCGCCCCCCGAGGACGCCTTCGAGCCGGTCTACCGGAAGGCGCTGGCGAACTACGAGTCGGGGCGCGCCTGGCGCGAGAGGGGAGCCCCGCCGCGCAAGACAGAAACCGGCGACTCCTTCGCCTCGAGCGCGAACTGGTACAAGATCACCGTTTCCGAGAGAGGCCTCCATCGGATCACGACCGACGATCTCGTCGCCGCCGGCCTCTTGAACCCGCGCGTCTCCATCGGCGATCCGCGCACGATCCGGATCTACGCGGGGAACGGGCTCCCTCTACCCGAGTCGGAGACAGTCCCCCGTCCCGAGTGGATGAAGCAGCTCGCGATCCGGGTCGCCGGCGAAGAGGACGGATCCTTCGACGCGACGGATCGGATCGAGTTCCACGCGCTCGCGGCGAGCGGATGGAGAGGAGAGTACGATCCGGACGCGCCGGAGTACTACGATCACGTCGAGCATCCGTACTCATGGACGACCGCATACTGGCTCACGTGGGGCGGGACGTTCGGGGAGGCCCCGAAGAGGATGGGCGCGCTCGCGGCCGGCCCGGACGCGGCCCCCGGCGCGATCACTCTCTCCACGTTCCCCGAGCGGATCCACGCCGAGGAGAACACGATCAAGGATCTCACGCGGATCGGCGAGGACGGTTGGTTCTGGGACAAGTTCAGCCCGACGGAAAACAACAAGAGCTTCAACGCCCTGACGACTCCCGCCTTGACGACTCCCGACGCCGACACGAGCCGTGACGGAAACGTCCGGATCCGGTTCTTCCACTACGTGGACGCGCTCGGAAACTGCGGGACCGAAAGGGCGCGGATCAACGTGAACGGCGTCCCCTCCGCGCTTCAGGAATGGAACAGCTGCCGGACGGAGGACGGGGCGATCCAGCCCTTCGACTACGACTCGACCGCGCACTGGGTGAAGGATGGGTTCAATCAGATCCAAATCACGGTCGCCTTCCGCCAGAAGGTGTACCTCTGCTGGATTGAGATGGGCTACGAACGCTTCTTCCGCGCGCGGCGGGGAGAGCTCCGGTTCCGGCTGGTGGAGCCCGGTTCCTACCGGATCCCGATCGAGGGCCTTTCGGCCGGCGCGGCCCGCGTGTTCCGAACGGATGATCCTTTTGACGTTAAAGAACTAACCGGTCTCTCCGCGGCCGGCAACAGCCTGCTCCTTCACGCGGAGGTGTCGGCGCCGGCCTCGTTTCACGCGGTCGCCGACACCGCGTGGAAGAAGCCGGTTTCGCTCGAGAAGTACGTTCCGCTCAACCTTCGCGAGGGAAGGGACCCGGCTGAATACCTCGTGATCGCCTATGACCCCTACATCAGCGCCGTCTCCGAGCTCGTGGCGCACCGCTCGAACGAATACTCGGCGCTCGTCGTCCCCTATTCTGCGGTCGTCAACGAGTTCTCCTGGGGGGTTCGCGACGCGGTGGCGGTCCGCGACTTCCTTTCGCATGGATATCACGAGTGGGCGCCGGAGAAGAGGCCGGTGTTCGTTCTTCTCGTCGGGGACGCGACCTCGGATCAGAAAGGCTACATCTCCTCGACCCTCACGACGCTCCTCCCGACTTTCTTCCGGATCGATCGGGGGGGAAGCGACACGAACACCTACGCCACCGATGACTTCTTCTCTTACCTCGACCCTGCAGAGGGCGCGGCGGACCGCATGCCGGATGTCGCGATCGGGCGCCTTCCGGCCAACTCGATCGAAGAGGTGCGAACGATCGTCGAGAAGACCGTTCTCTACGAGACCGACCCGGAATTCGGCCCGTGGCGCAACCGTCTTCTCTTCCTCGCGGACGACGAGGTCAAGAAGGACAAGTTCGATTGCGGGTTCCTCCTGACGCACACTCAGGATATGGAATCGGTCGCGAACTCGGCGCCGGAGCCCTTCGACAAGGTCAAGGTGTACATGGTCGAGTACCCGCTGACGTCCGCGGGTCTGAAGCCGCTCGCGAAGAACGCGTACATCGGCTGGATTCGTGATGGGTTCCTCCTTTCCAGCTACCTCGGCCACGGAGGCGTCGACAAGATGGCGGACGAGGAGCTTCTCGTTCTCGCCGATGTCTCGCCGACCATTCTGACCAACGGGAAGAGACTGCACGTCTTCTGCGCGTTCTCCTGCTCGATCGGAAGCTGGGATCTTCTCGATCGGAACTCGATCGCGGAGGCGCTGCTCAAGATGATCGGCGGGGGGGCGCTCGCCTCCTTCTCCTCGGACGCCCCCGCCTTCGCCGGTGTGAGCCTCGCCCTCAACGTCGAGTTCATGAAGAACCTCCTTCCCGGCGACCACGAGGTGATTCCTCTCGGGCTCGCCGCGCAGGCGGCGAAATCGGTCTCGGGAACGAACCTCAGCCGGAAGATCAACGACGAGAAGTACACGATTCTCGGCGACCCCGCGCTCCGGCTCGGCGTGCCGGAGCTCGGCGTCCGATTTCAAGGGGGAGGCGAGGCCTCCTTCACCCGCGGGCGAGTGGACACGCTTTTCGGAGAGGTGGTCGACGCAGCCGGAGCCCTCGTCTCCTCTTTCGACGGAACGGCGGACGTCGCGATTCGGGGGATGGCCGACACGCTCGGGTACAGCTTCCTCGACACCGCCTGCCTCGGCCAGCCGAACAACCCGAGGCCGGGGAAGGCCCGCTACAGCATGGAGGGCCCGACTTTCTTCCGCGGGACGGCGGACGTGCGGGGCGGGCGTTTCAAGATCCCGTTCTTCGCTCCGCGCGACACGAGGGTCGGCAATCTCGGCCGGGCGAGCGCTTACGTGCTCGACTCCGGGGAGTCGCGCGACGGCTCGGGAGGGAACGACAGCGTGCGGGTTGTGGCGGAACCGCCCGGAACGGTCTGGAGCGATACCCTCGGGCCGCAGATCTCGTTCACCGTGAACGGATTCCCGGTGCGGGACGGGACGTCGTTCACGAAGAACTCGGTCTTCCGCCTCGACCTCGAGGACGAGAGCGGCATCAACCTGCAGAGGAACGACAACTTCTACACGATGCACATCGTCTTCGACCGCGGACGGCCGATCGATCTCACGCCTCTCTTCGAGTATGAGAAGAGCAGTTTCCGGAAGGGCGGGCTCTCCTTCCGGCTCTCCGATTTCTCGGACGTTTTCGTCCTCGAGGGGCCGCACGAGCTGGCCCTCCGTGCATCGGATAACCTAAACAATCGAACCGAAAAGGAATACAACATCATCGTCGTGGACGCCGGCGCCGAGCTTGCTTTCCGCGCGCCGGTGCTGAACTACCCGAACCCGTTCGATCCGGACCGGCACGGGACGACCCAGATCGCCGTCGATCTGACGAGAAGCGCCCGTGTCACGATCCAGATCCTCACGCACACCGGAAAGAGGATCCGTGAGATCGAGTCCGCGACGGCGGAGACGGGCCTTTCCGTCCGGTTCGACTGGGACGGAAGGGACGGCGACGGGGACCTCGTCGCCAACGGGGTCTACCTGGTTCGGGCCGTCGCGGAAGCGGAGGACGGCTCCGCGAGGACGGAATCGATCGGCAAGATCGCGGTCCTGAAAGGCGTTCGCTGAGCCGTTCGGGGTAGGGGGCGTCTTGCCGATCCTTGATGCAACCGGTGTTTTCGAGTATCGTTCGCAAATGAAACTTGAGAGGAGTGTCCTACGATGAACGCTGGAGTCCGGAGCTTGTCGATCGTCCTGATTCTCTTGGTTTGGGGAGCGGGGAGCGCGCTCGCCGTCTCCGACGGAGCGCCCCAATCGATCGCCCCCCTCATGACGCCGAACGCCCGCGCGGCCGGTCTCGGGCAGTCGTTCGTCTCGATCGCGGATGACGCGACCGCGTCCTTCTGGAACGCCGGGGGGCTCGCCTGGCAGACGAAGCCGGATGTCGTTCTCTACTACTCGAAGCTCGCCGAGGGGCTCGCCGACGACATCTCCTACAACTACCTCGCCTACTCGCGGCCGATGTGGGGCGGGGGCCTCGGGTTCGGGGTCATCTTCCTCAACCTCGGGGAGTCGGACATCATCGACGAACAGGGGAACATCCTCGGGAACTTCAACTCGTTCGACTTCATCCCGATGGTCGCGTATGGAGCATCGCTCACCGAGAACCTCGCCTACGGGGCGTCGTTCAAGTTCATCTACTCGCGGCTCTCGCCGCAGATCAAGGAGCTCGGCATCGACGACGGGACCGGGATCTCCTTCGGCGGGGACCTCTCGCTTCTCTACCGGATTCCGGGGATCCGCCTGCAGGCGGGAATGATGCTCCAGAACCTCGGGCTCGACATCGTGTACAACGATCAGAATCAGCCGGAGGAGCTCCCGCGCAACCTGAAGGCGGGCGTCAGCTGGAGGCCGATCGAGAGCCAGCTGAACAAGTTCCTCGTCACGACCGAGCTGACGAAGAACCTTGTCTACATGGAAGGGGAGACGATTCTGATGGGGGGGATCGAGTACACGTATTACGACATGGCCTCCGGACGGGTCGGCTACATCTATGACCGCGAGGGGCATATCGAGGACATGACCTTCGGCGTCGGGCTGAAGGTGAAGTCGATCGGTCTCCGTTTCGATTGGGCTTCGGTGCCGCAGGCGGAGGACCTTCCGCGCGTGAACCGGTTCGCCATCGGGTTCACCTATTAGCCCGGGGGAGGGGAGAAGAACCGCGTGATCGTTCGGCGCGCCGTGCGGGGTCTCCTTTTCTTTCTGCTCCCCTCGATTCTCTTCGCCGCCGGCGCGGATGCCGGCGTCCTCCGCGTCGAACGGGCGCGCGAGAGGACCGCGCCGGAAGCGGCGCGCGCGCCGAGACTCCGGCACTTCCCGGACGTGATCGGAGAAGGGCCTCTCCGGCCGCTTCTCCCCGGTTCCGGGCGTACCTATGCCGATCTCCTCAAGTCCCCCGAGGCGGCCCCGTCAACGACGATCCGCGTCGCGGTCTTTCGGATCGAGTTTGAGAACGACTCGGCCGGCGAGGCGACGACCGGAGACGGGCGCTTTATTCTCGAGGACGACGGCAGCTGGTTCATCGACGCGCCGCCGCACGATTCGCTCTACTTTCACACGCACCTCACGGTGCTCCGGCGGTACTACGAGGCGCAGTCGTACGGCAATCTCCGCATCGAGTGGGAGATCTTCCCGAAGAGCCTCGCCGCGGGAGAGTACCGTCTTCACGACACCGCCGACTATCTTCCGGCGGGGAGCCCGGACTCGTGGACGATCGACGACCGGGTCGACGGCCTCATCCGGCTTTGCAAGGACGCGCTCGCCCTCGTCGACACGGTCGATCCGGGCGTCGTCTTCTCCGCGTACGACGGCTACATGATCATTCACGCCGGACCGGATCTCCAGACCGACATCAACGGGGACTCGCCGGGGGACACCCCGAGCTTCTTCCTCTCGTTCGGCGACGAGGACTCGGTGGTCGTCGATCGGGATTCTCCCGACTCGGTTCTCGTGCGCGGCGTCACGATGATCCCCGAGTACAACAGCCAGGACGGCTTCTCCTTCGGCCTGAACGGCGTGATCGCCCACGAGTTCGGGCATCAGCTCGGGCTCCCGGACCTTTACAATACCGAGCGGAGCTGGCCCGCGATCGGCGTGTGGGGCCTCATGGACAGCGGCGGCATGATCGCGATCGACGCGGGGGGCGTCTACCTCGGGAGCGTGATCCCCGCGTCTCTTTGCGCCTGGTCGAAGCTCTATCTCGGATGGGCGACGCCCGAGATCGTGACGACCTCGCGCGATCTCCGGATCGCGTGCGCGACCCTCGCGGATCCTCCCGAGGGCGCCCCGCGCTATGCGCTCATCCCGCTGAACGACCGGGAGTACTTCCTGATCGAGAACCGGTGCGGGCTCGCCCCGCTCGGCGAGTACGCGGCGAAGCTCGACACGCTGAACCAGGTAGTCCTCGGCCCCGTGACGAACGACAGTCTCGAGTTGTTCACCGGCGACTACGACTACGCGCTCCCCGGCTGGGGTCTCCTCATTTGGCACATCAACAATCGGAAGCTGACCGAAGAGGCGATCCTCTACACGAACGACGTGAACAACGACTACAACAACCGCGCGGTCGAGCTCGAGGAGGCGGACGGAATCAAGGACCTCGGAAACCCCTACTCGGCCTACTGGGACGGGAGCCCGTACGACCCGTTCTTCGAGGGCAACGCGACGGTCTTCGGGCCCGGAACGGCGCCGAACTCCAACCTCACGGACGGCGGGAGATCGCGGGTCACCGTGCGGGGAATCGGAGCGTGGGGCGCGGTGATGGAGCTCGCGGTCGACGTCGATCGGAACCTCGCCGGTTGGCCGATCCCGCTTCTCATCGACTCGTCCGCCGCGGCTCCGGAGGGGATCGCTCTCGCGCGGTCGGATGGGGCGGTTCATGTCGCCGCGTTCTGGACGGCCGGCGACTCGATGGAGGCGCGAAGCGGCGTGACCGTGGCCGCCGCGGAGGAGACGCTCCGCATCGCCCGCGCGGAGCTTCCGGGCCCTCTCGCGGGGAACGCCCTCGTCGGCGATCTCGTGGAGGAGATCCCGGGCGAGGAGCTCTACGCGATCGCGGGGGGGCGCGTTCTGCGGATCGACCTCTCGGAGGGGTCTCTCGTTCGCGATCTCGGCGAGGCCCCGAGCGGAGAGGTGAGCGGAGGTCCTCTTCTTCTCGACATCGATGGGGACGGCGTCTCGGAGATTGTCGTCGCCGCTGGGGAGAGCCTCTTTGTCTACGCCGTCTTCTCGGACTCGATCGCTCGTCTCCGCAGCGATCCGCTTCCCGGGCTCCCCTCTTCGAACCTAGCCGCGTCTTCGGACGGGGGCGGGGGGCCTCGCGTGTATTTTCTGTCTCAAGGTTCTTTGTACGGGCTCGCGTACGGCGAGAAGACGAGAGCGGGAAGCGTGCGAGCGAGAGGCGCGTTCGGCGCCTCGGAGGGCTCCGTCCTTCTCGCGGATCTCGACCGGGACGGCGCGCGCGAGATCGTGGTCGTCACGAACTCCGGCGCCGCCTACGCCGTGTCGGAGGAAGGAAGGGACCTTCCCGGGTGGCCGGTCTTCCTCGGCAAGGAGCCGACCGGAACGCCCTTCGCGTGCGATCGGGACGAGGATGGCTTCCCCGAGATCGCGATCCCCGTCGGCCCCGACCTCGTGCTCCTCGAGAAGAACGGGATTCGGCAGATGGACACTCCACTTCGCATCCCGCCGTATCTTCAGAAGGAGCGCATCCTCGCGGGGAACGGCGTGGCCGCGCTTCGGGAGGGGGGCCGCCCGCTCCCGCCGATCGCGGCGGACGACGGAGGGCGCTTGTGGATGTGGGAGGGGAGGGAGAGGGTCTCTCCCGGCTGGCCCTTCTCGACCGGGACGGCGAACCTCGCCGTTCGCGGCGGGCCCGCCCCGGGTGGATCGGGGGCGGCTCTCTACGCGCTCTCGCGCGACGGGTTTCTTTATGGGTATCCTTTCGAAGGAGCGGAGGCGAACCGCTTTCTCTGGTGGGGACCGGGGGGGAGCCCGGGTGCGAGCTATGCGCTCGCCGATTCGCTTCTCGCGCCGCCGGCTCCGCCCGGCGCGCCTCCGGGACGGATCGTACGCGCGTTCTGTTACCCGAACCCGGTTCGCGGGGACCGGGCACTCTTCCGCTACGAGCTTACCGCCGAAGCGAACGTGACGATCGCCGTGCACGATTCGTCGGGGAAGCGCGTGGCGCGGATCGAACGGGCTCCCGGCGCGCCGGGGGAGAACGAGGTCGCTCTCGACGCGGGGGCGCTCTCGAGCGGCGTGTACACGGTTCGGATCGACTCGGGCGCGGAACACGAGTTCGTTAGGATGGCGATCATTCGATAGAGGTGATCAGGAAGGGAGTTCCGGTGAGGCGACTACTTTGGTTGTGGATCGCGTGCGGATGGCTCGCGGCTCCCGTGGCGGGGGCCCCCGGAATCGAGCGGACGCTTCGGTCGGAGATCCGCCGGCTCCCCGCTCCCGCGCGCGAGGAGCGGGCGGGCGGAGGGCGCGACTCGACCCCGTCGCCGCGCAAGGCGTTTCTCTTCTCGCTCCTCGTCCCCGGGCTCGGGCAGGTCTATTCGTCCGGATGGGATCCGGTCTCATGGACCTCCGCGCGCGGCCTCGCGTACGGCGTCTTTGAGGCGGTCGCGTGGATCGAGCAGCAGGGGAATCACGGGCGCGGAATGGACATGCAGACCAAGTACCGCGCGTTCGCGGACGCGAACTGGCACTGGAGCTTGAACGCGTGCACGGTCCTCTATAACGGAGAAGGAGCGATCGACGACGATCCGTTCGCGCCTGGATATGCGGGCCCGGACGGCGTGGACATCTTCATCGACACGGCGGCGGATTCCCTCGAGTTCTACGAAGACATCCACAAGCTTCAGAAGTGGATCTGCGGGTGGGACGACTACGCGGACGAGCGATACTTCCAGACCTCCTCGGATGAGACGAACCGCATCTGGTCCACCCCGATGCAGCTGGAATACCGCGCGATGCGACAGAGGCAGAACAAGCTCATGAGCAACGCGGACCATTGGCTCTGGGCGATCGTCGCGAACCATGTGGTTTCGGCGTTCGACGCCTACTTCGTCGCGAAGGGGCGCGCGCGGGGCGACGATCTTTCCGCCTTGCCCGCCGTCCGCTTCGGGGGGACAATGACGGGAGACGGCGCGTCGGTCGCCGTCGCGTGGAGTTTCCGATGACGGCGCGTCTTCTGCCGATTCTTCTCGCGCTTCTTCTCTTGGTTCCGGACGCGCGGGCGTCCGATCTCGATTCCCATTTTCGCCGTGCGTCGCGCGCGGAAGCAGACGCGCGCTTCGAGTCCTCCGCGACGGAGAGCGGGGCCGGAACCTCTCTCTCCCCCTCGCGACGCAAGGCGTTCCTTCTCTCGGCTCTTCTCCCCGGCCTCGGCCAGCGGGCGAACGGCTCGGAGATTCGGAGCCGGGCGTTCTTCGGTTTGGAGGCGATGATCTGGACGAGCTTCCTCGTCTTCAAGATCCAAGAACACAACCGGACGAGCGACTTCGAGGAGTACGCGCGGGCGTACGCGGGCATTTCAGAGGGGGAGAGGGAGACCGAGTATTATCGGATCCTCACGATCTTCAACAGCGTCGAGGAGTACAACGAAGCGGTCCGCATCGAGGCGCGCGCTCTCTATCCGGTCTCGAGGTACTCGCAAGACACGCGCGACGCGTACTACGCGGAGCACGCGTACGGCTCCGATCGTTCCTTCCGGTGGAGGACGAACCAAGATCGTCTCGAGTATCGGCTCATTCGGAACGACGCGCTGAACTCGGGGCGGCGCGCGAACTACATGCTGGTCGCGGCGGTCGTGAACCGCGCGGTCAGCGCCGTGGAGGCGGCGCGGGCGGCCGGGGCGGGAGGCAAGCTCGCGGAAGCCGTCACGCATCTTCGCGCGTCCGCCTCCGGCGAGGGGGAGCCGGCCCTTCTCCGTCTGGGCGTCGGGGCGCGCTTCTGAACGCCGCGGAAGAGGAGCCCCTCTTGTCCGATCGTCTCCTTCTCCCGTTCGTCCTTCTTCTCCATCTCGTCTTCCCTGCGCGCGCGGATATCGTCCCCGTGCGCGCGCTCTCGGGATCTGCGGACGACGCGGCCCTCTTCTCTCCGCGAGGAATCTCGATCGGCTACGGAGGGCTTCTCTACGTCGCCGACGGCGGGAGCGACCGGATCGTCGTCTTCGATACGGCGGGCGCGGTCGCTTCGACCGTCGGCTTCTCCGGATCGGCCGGCGGCCGCTTTCTCGAGCCGACGGACGTGGCGGCCGCGGAGGGGCTGCATCTCTACGTCCTCGACGCGGGGAACGAACGGGTGCAGCTCTTCGATCGATACGGGCAGTTCCTCGATGTGCTGCTCGATCGCGAGGCGGGGACGATCGGGACGCCCCTCGGGCTCGAGGCGGATTCCTTTGGGCGGCTCTACGTGACCGACGCGGAGGCGGACCGGGTGCGGGTCTTTCGATCCTTCACGGGTCAAGAAGAGTTCTCGTTCGGCGGGTTCGGGACCGAGCCGGGTCGCTTCCGAGGGCCCGCCGACGCGTCGGTCGATCGCTCGCGCCGAATCTACGTCGCCGATCGAGGGAACAATCGTGTGCAGGTCTTCGATCCGCTCGGCGGTTTTCTCCGCTCGATCGGAGAAGGGGAAGGATCCGCGCGGCTCTCCGGTCCGACGGGGGTCGCGGTCGACCGGAAGGGGAGGGTCTTCGTCGCCGATGGGGGGAACGCGCGGGTGGTCGTCTTCGACGAGGCGGGGGGCTTCGCAGGCGAGATCCGGGAGGGAGTCGGCGGAAAGCCGCTCGTCTCTCCTCGCGGCGTGGCGGTCGACGACGCGGGTCTCCTCTACGTCTCCGACCCCGCCGGGGGGCTCGTTCATCTCTTCCGATACGGGGCCGCCCCGTGAGGGGGGGCGGGTCTCCCGCGCCGAAGGCGGGGTGAGCCATGCGGCCGATCTTGGCGCTTCTTCTCGCCTCGGTCCTTGTCCGTCCGGCCCTTGGCGAAGGGAAGGCGCTTCTCAGCGAGAAGACCTACCGCCTCGGGTACGCGTCTGTTCTTCTCACTGGGGAAGATCGAGCCGGCCCGTATCTCCTTCCGCACCGTCCGATCCTACTGGGATCGGAGACCGTTCTTCTTCATGGACGAACCATCGAACGTGAAACGGACTACTGGATCCGCTACGACCGGGGCGAGATCGTCTTCGCCGCGCCGCTCGTCGCGGGCGACGGGGCGGAGATCCGATACCGTCATCTCCCGCTCCCCCTTCCGTTGGAACGCTCCCTTCATCCCCTCCGCCTCGCGGAAGGAGAGGAGGAGACGGTCCTTGCCCCGCGCCCGCGCGCGGCGATGGCCGGACCCCTCGACACCGGCGCGCTCCGGGTCGGCGGGAGCAAGTCCTTCTCCGTTCTGATCGGTTCGGACCGCGCGCTCACGCTCGAGCAGGCGCTCCGTGTGAGCGTGACGGGGAACCTCGCGCCGGATGTTCGCGTCACCGCGCAACTCACTGACCAGAACCTCCCCTTTCAGGCGGAAGGGAGATCCGAACGGCTCGAGCAGCTCGATCAGGTCCTCGTGCGCGTCGAGTCGCCGCGCTTCGACGCGACGCTCGGCGACTACGAGATGCGCTTCGCGGAGACCGAGTTCGGCCGCTACGACCGGGCCCTGAAGGGGGCGCTCGGCCGGTGGAAGGGGAAGGGCTACGAGCTCGAGGGATCGGGCGGCCTTTCGAAGGGGACGTATCGATCGGTGGAAATCCGCGGGGTGGACGGGAAGCAGGGCCCCTACGCGCTCCTCGGCGTCTCCGCGCTCGGGCAGATCGTCGTCGCGGGGAGCGAGCAGGTTTGGGTCGACGGCGAAAAGGCGACGCGCGGCGACGGCAACGACTACGTGATCGACTACTCGGAGGGGGCGATCACGTTCAATCCGGCACGGAGGATCTCCTCCGACAGCCGCATCGCGGTCGATTTCCAGACGACGGGGGACGAGTACCGCCGGAGCTTCGCCGCCGGCCGATTCCGCGTCGGGGGCGAGGGGGAGCGCTTCACGCTCGGCGGCGTGCTCCTCTCCGAGGGGGACGACGCGGACCAGCCCGAGGCGCTCGTTCTGGACGACGCGGACTACGACTCGCTTCGCGCCTCCGGCGATCGGAGGCCGCTCGGATCGACGGCGCGTTTCCTGGGAGCGGGGGGCGACTACGACACGACGGGCGGGGTCTTCGTCTACGCCGGACGGGATTCGGGGGACTTCGCGGTCTCCTTCCGGGAGGTCCCCGCCGGAGAAGGAACCTACGTCGATTCGATCTCGGAAGTTTGGGGTCAAAGGATCTTCGTACACGTCGGCGAGGGGAAGGGAAACTACGAGCCGACCGTTCCGGTCCCGCTCCCTTCCTCCCACAAGCTCTTCGCGCTCGGCGGCGCGGCTTCTCCCATCCGCGGTTTCCGCCTCGCCGGAGAGGCGGCATGGAGCGATCTCGATCGAAACGTGCTCTCCCCGATCGACGACGAGGAGAACGCTGGGCGGGGGCTTCACCTCTCTCTCAGTTTGTCCGAGACGCTCCTTCGGCTGAAGGGGGCCGAGGTCGGTTCGCTCGATCTCGCGGGGAGTCGCCGGAGCGTGACGGAACACTTCGAGCCGCTCGGCCGCTACCGCGAGCCGCATCGGGACGGCCGATGGATGACCGCCGATCTCCGGCGCGCGATCGGTCCCGGAAGACAGGCGGACGACCGAATCGGAAGCGGCGAAGCCTTCGCCTCCCGGGGCGCGGAGACGACAACGCTGGCATCCGGAATGTTCCGTCGAGGGACGCCGATCGGAAGGATGGCCTTCTCCGGTGAAGGGGGGGAACTCGACGCGGAGGGGTTCCTGTCGAAGCGCTGGTCCTGGAGCGGCGCGTTCGAGGATCCGAAACGATACCGCGCCGCGTACGGCGAGGAACGGATCGCGAGCGAAGAGGGCGATTCCCTTCAAGGAGAAACGATTCAGCGGAACACGGAGGCGTCGGTTCGCCTGTCGATCGTTCGGCCGTCCATCCGCGTGACGCGCGCGCGCCGGACCTTCGATCGGGAAGGCTTGCCGTTTCGGGGGACGCGGGATCGGGACGAGCGAATCGGCCTCTCGGTCGCGCGCGGGACGCTCGAGGCGGAGGGCGCGGTGACGTTTGAAGAGAGGGACTACGTCGACTCCGCGACTTCTCTCTGGGAGCGATGGTACGAGGGGCGGACGGACGAGACGAGTCTCCGTTGGAGGGGGCCGGTCAGCGTCGGCGCCGAGTACGCGCACCGCACGCTCGTCTACGGCGAGACGGCGCCTGAGGGGAGTCGGGGAAGCGATCTCGGGAGGCTCGAGCTCCGTCACGGCGGCTTCGGCGGGATCGTCCAGGGGAGCTGGGACTACCAGGTGACGGCCGAGGAGCGGAAGTCCCGTCGCCGGCTCCTTCTTCGAGCCCCCGCCGGGCAGGAGGCCGACTACGACAGCCTGGGCAATTACTTTCCAGGTGAAGGCACGTTCAACCAGGTGATCGTCGAGGGGGACGCGGAACCGGTGATCGATCTCGAGGTCGGCGCGACGATCCGGGTCGAGCCGGCGAGAAGGCGCGGAGGCGCCGGCGGCGGATGGTGGGAGGGTATCGGGTCGGAGACGTTCGTGCGCGTTCGGGAGCGGACGACGACCGGCGATCGGGCGGGGCTTCTCCTTCTTCGGCCCGGCGCCTTCCAGAGAAACGACGTCACGCTTCGGGGGAGCACCGTGCTTCGACAGGAGCTTCGCTGGACCGATCCGCGGTCGGAGGGGAATCTTCGCGTCCGGTTCCAGAGGGAAGACCGCGAGGAGAACGAGTACGCGAACTTGAACCGGGACGATCTCGTCCGCACGTGGCTCGTTCGGGGGAAGGCTCCTCTCGGGGAGCGCCTCGCCGGCGAGATCGAGTGGAGCCGCCGCCTGGAGGAGGAACGATCGAACGACGACCGTGCGGTCGATCTCACGGGGGACGATTGGAAGGCGACGCTTCTCTTCGACCCGGCGCCGCGCCGCCGTTTCCAACTCCCCGTCGCTTACCAGAGCGAGCGGGAGGCGGTTCGGGGGGAATCCGTGAGGTCGGTGCGGATCGAGCCGGAGGCGGCTCTCAACCTCGCCTCGAGGAGCCGTCTCGACGCGGGGTTCGTATGGACCCGTTTCCTCGAGGAGGATTTGGATCGCTCGGGTTCGTTTCTTCGCAATCGAAAAGAAGGGATCCGTTGGCGTCTCCAATTCGCATATGAGTGGAACACCGTCCTCTCCTCGACCGTCGCCTACAGCGGGGAGAACTTGAAGGGCGAAGAGATCTCGCAGCAGTTCCGGGCCGAGATGAGGGCGTTCTTCTGATGCGCGCATGGTCGATCGCACTCTGGTGGCTTCTTTCCGCTTCGCTCGCTCTCGCGTCGGAGCGGCCGATCGAGTCGGTCGAGGTGCGGGGGGCGGGGGCGCTCTCCCGTTCCGAGATCGAGGCCGTTCTCGCCCTCCGGAAAGGGGAGATCTGGAACGCGGAGATGGAAGGGGCGGCGGCCGATCGGCTCCTCGCCGCGTACGCGGAGAGAGGACATCTCGACGCGGAGGCGCACATCCGGGTGGTCGAGGATGGAGAGGGGTTGCGTCTCACGGTCGATGTCCGCGAGGGGCCTCGGGTTCCGATCGCGAGCGTCGACGTTCGAGGGGCGGAGGTATTCGAGAAGGAAGAAATCGAGGGACGCCTCGACACGCGGCCGGGCCGAACGCTTGAGGTATCGAAGCTTGAGGCGGATATCGATCGGCTCCTCCGAGCCTATGCGAGAGCGGGTCATCCCTTCGCGCGTGTGCTCCTCGGCGAGATCGGGCGGGAGGACGAGGGCGGTCTCGATGTCGCCTTGCGCGTCGTGGAGGGTCCTTTTCTCATCCTCGGCGACCTCCGCGCGCGGGGAAACGAAAAGACGAAGAGCCGGACGATCCGAAGGCTGACCGGCCTTCGCTTCGGCGATCCGTACGACCAGGACGCGGTCGACGCCTCCCGCGCGAGGCTCCTTCGCAGCGGTCTCTTTCGAACGGTCTCCGAGCCGTCGGCGCGGATCGATTGGAAGAAGAAGGAAGCGGTGGTCGAGATCGAGGTGGAGGAGGCGCGCGCGAACCGAATCGCCGGGGCGATCGGATACGCCCCGGGACCGCAGGGGGAGGAGGGGATTATCAGCGGTCTCGTTGATGTCGAGTTCCGCAACATCCTCGGCACGGCGCGGAAGGGGGGAGCGCGTTGGGAGCGGCCCTCGCGCGAGACGCGGCTGGTCCGTCTCTTTTATCGGGAGCCGTGGCTTTTCGGGAGTCCGTTCGCCGTCGGAGGCGATCTCGCGCAGGACATCCGGGATTCGACGTACGCGCGCATCTCGGGCGGGCTTTCGGCGGATGTCGATCTCTCGCGCCGCGTCTCGGCGTCCTTCTCGGTCGGGGTCGAGACGATGCGGCCCCGCCGCGATTCGAGCCCGATCCCGCGAAGCACGAGAAGGCGAGGCGGCGTGGGGATCGTCTTCGAGGGACGGGATCTCCCCTTGAACCCGACACGCGGGGTCTTTCTTCGCGTCGGCTCCGAATACGGGGAAAAGAAGATCGAGGAGGAGCCGGAGCGCGGGATCCCGGGGGAACAGGCGCGGCAGGCGACTTTCGACTGGGGGATCGGCCTCTACCGGGGGCTCGGGCCGCGAACGGTGATCGCCTGGGAGTCGTTCGGGATTGGACGGTTCAGCAATGAAATGTATGTCCCCGCGTACGATCAGTTCTATCTGGGGGGCGCGCGCACGCTCCGAGGCTACGAGGAAGATCAGTTCCGCGGGGCGCGGGTCGCGTGGACGCGTCTCGAATACCGGTATCTCCTCGGGGCCCTTTCGCGCGTCTTTCTCTTCGCGGACGGGGGGTACGTGTTCGCGGGGCGGATGGAGGAGGAGAGGTCGGTCTCTTCGGAGACGACGAAGATCGGGTACGGGTTCGGGATCCGAGTCGATTCGCCGATCGGTCTTCTCGGGGTGGACTACGGGCTTGGGGAAGGGGATCGTCCCGGCGAGGGGAAGATCCACGTGAGCGCGGAGGGGGATTTCTAGGTGTGCGGACGCCTGCCGCCGCCACCCGCGCGTGGTTGGGTTGTCGGACGGCGGGTCCTGTCGGCGGCTGTCCGCTCGATGCTCGCCAGTCGCCCTTTCGGGCTTGGTGGCTGCGCTTCTCGCGGACGCCTGCCGCCGCCACCCGCCGTGGTGGCGTCGTCGGACGGCGGGGTACCACACAAGCAGGTCTGTCTTCCTCCGGAGACGGGGGGCGGGGCAGAGCGGCGAGTTGCCGCGCGCTTCGCGCGGCATGTTTGAGCAAGCGAGCCCCGCCCCTCGGCTCCGGAGGGGTTTCGTTCGAGACGCATTTCTGGAAACGATGTCGACCGGGCCGGGCGGAGAGGAACGGAGCGTGATCGAGGGGCGGGCGATCGAGAGATGGGAGGTAATGTGTCGTGGTTACGGTGAGAGAGGTTCGCGAGGGGGATCGGGAATGGGTCGCGAGGTTTCTCGCGGAGGAGTGGGGCTCGTCCGTGATCGTCACGCGCGGGAAGATCCATCGGGGAGAAGCTCTGCCTGGGTTTGTCGCGGAGAGCGAGAGGAAGAGGATCGGGTTGATTACGTATCGCATCGATTCGGGAGAGTGCGAGGTGATCTCGCTGAACAGCCTGCAGGAGAGAGCCGGAGTGGGGAGCAGGCTTCTTCTCGCGGTGGAGAACGAGGCGTTGCGGGCCGGGTGC
This sequence comes from Candidatus Eisenbacteria bacterium, assembly GCA_016867715.1. Lineage (NCBI taxonomy): Bacteria > Candidatus Eiseniibacteriota > Candidatus Eiseniibacteriota bacterium. Next base: position 56,224 of record VGIW01000001.1, read on the forward strand.
GCGCGGTTCTTTCTCATCACGACGAACGACAACTTCCCGGCGATCCGGTTTTACAAGAGACGCGGTTTCTTCGTGCGAGCCGTCCGACGGGACGCTGTCGAACTCTCGCGGCGCCTGAAGCCGTCGATCCCGCGCATCGGGTTCTGCGGCCTTCCACTCCGCCACGAGGTCGAGATGGAGCTTCCTCTCGTTCGTTCGGGAAGGGACTCGGGGAAGAACCTCGTTTTCCGCGCGGGCCCCATCGGCTAAACTAATCTGCGGCGTTCAGGAATGGTACTGAAGGCGGTCTCTGGAAGGGATGCGGCCATGCGGACGGTCCCGCGATCGGTGCGCGAGGAAGCCAAACGGCTCCGGGAGGAGATCGAGGAGCACAACCGTCTCTATTATGAAGAAGCCGCCCCCGCGATCTCGGATTACGAGTTCGACAGGCTTCTCGAACGCCTGGCCGCGCTTGAACGGGAACACCCGGAGATCCGGACGCCCGACTCTCCGACCCTTCGCGTCGGCGGGGCTCCCTCGGACAAGTTCGAAACGGTCGTCCATTCGGTTCCGATGCTCTCCCTCGACAACACCTACTCACCGGAAGAGCTCGTGGAGTTCGACGCGCGCACGCGAAAGCTCCTTCGCGCCGAGATACTCGATTACGCCGTCGAGTTCAAGCTGGACGGCGTGGCGGTCGCGCTGAGCTATCATCAGGGCGTCCTCGCAAGGGGCGCGACGCGCGGGGACGGAAGGGCCGGCGACGACATCACCGCGAACCTGAGAACCCTCCGCTCGATCCCGCTCCGTCTTCGGGGGGATCCGGTCGACGTCGAGGTTCGAGGCGAGGTCTACCTTCGCTTCGCCGATCTCGAGAAGATGAACGAAAGACAGGAGGAAACGGGCGGGCGCCCCTTCGCGAACCCTCGGAACGCGGCCGCCGGATCGCTTAAGCTCCTCGATCCTGCGGAGGTCGCGAAGAGACCGCTTCGCTTTCTCGCGTACCAGATCGTCTCCCCTCTCGCTCTCGGTGTGAGAACGCAGACGGAAGCGATCGAGGCCCTTCGCGCGTTCGGCTTCGCCCGCACCGAAGGAGTCTCTCTCTGCCGCGGGATCGACGCGGTGGTGCGGCGCTGCGAGGAGATGAGCGAGGAGCGGCACCGCCTTCCGTACGGAACGGACGGGGTCGTCGTCAAGGTGAACGACCTCTCGCTCCACGATCGGCTCGGTGCGACGTCGAAGAGCCCGCGTTGGGGGATCGCCTACAAGTTCCCCGCGGAGAAGAAGACGACCGTGATCCGCCGCATCGTTCTCCAAGTCGGCCGCACCGGGGCGGTGACGCCGGTCGCCGAGGTCGATCCGGTCCGCTTGGCCGGCACGGTGGTCCGCCGCGCGACCCTTCACAACGAAGAGGAGATCCGGCGTCTGGACGCGCGCGTCGGAGACCGCGTCCGGATCGAGAAGAGCGGCGAGATCATCCCGCGGATTCTCGGTGTCGAGCCCGGGGAGCGAAAGGGAGACGAAAAGCCGTTTCGATTCCCGGACGAATGCCCGGTGTGCGGGGAGCCTCTCGAGCGTGCGGAGGGAGAGGTCGTCGTCCGCTGCGAGAACCCGAGCTGCCCCGCGCAGGTGCGCCGGCGGATCGTCCACTACGCATCGCGCGATGCGATGGACATCGAAGGTTTGGGTATCAAGGTCGTCGAACAGCTCGCAGACTCAGGGCTTCTCGCCGAGATCCCCGATCTCTACCGCCTTCGAAAGGAGGCTCTCGTCCCGCTCGAGCGCTTCGGCGAGAAGTCGGCGGAGAACCTCCTTCGAGCGATCGAGGAGAGCAAGACGCGCCCATTCGACCGCTTCCTCTTCGCGATCGGAATCCGCCACGTGGGCCGAACGACGGCGCGGGCGATCGCCCTTCGCTTCGGGACGATCGAGAAGACGATGCGCGCGAAAGAGGCGGAGCTTGCAGCCGTCGATGACGTCGGACCGGTCGTCGCTCGCTCCGTGCTCCACTTCTTCGAGAGCGCGAAGGGTAGGCTTCTCGCCCAGAACCTCCTCGCGGCCGGCGTCCGTCCGGCTCCGGTCGAACACACCTCGGAGGGAGCGTCGCCTCTTCGAGGGAAGAGAATCGTCCTCACCGGAACCCTCGCGAGCCTCACGCGCGAAGAAGCGCGCGACAAGATCGAGGCGGCAGGCGGCAAGGTGGTCGCTTCGGTCAGCGCGAAGACCGACCTCGTCGTTGCGGGGGAATCCCCCGGATCGAAGAAGACGAAGGCGGAGACGCTCGGCGTCCGCGTGATCGGAGAGAAGGAATTTCTCTCGATGATCGAGGAGAAGTGATGGAGCCGATCGTTCTCACCGGCGAGAACCTCACGGTTCGGGACGTCGCGGACGCGGCGGCGCGCCGGCGCGAGGCGCGGATCGATCCGGAGGCCCGCGGGCGAATGGAGAAGAGCCGAGCGCTCGTCGAGGCGGCGATCGCGGAGCGGCGCGTCGTCTACGGCGTGGACACCGGCTTCGGCGACCTCGCCGATACGCTGATCGACGAGAAGGATCTAGCGGCGCTCCAGCGGAACCTCGTGCGAAGCCACGCCGCGGGGGTGGGCCCTCCTCTCGACGACCGGGCGACGCGCGCGATCCTCCTCGCGAAGGCGAACTCGCTCCTCAAAGGCTACGACGGCGTGCGGTTCGAGATCCCGGCGACAATCGTCGCGTGCCTCGCGCGAGATCTCCTTCCGGTGATCCCGTCGATCGGATCGGTCGGGGCGAGCGGCGATCTCGCGCCCCTCGCGCATCTCTCGCTCGCCCTCGTGGGCGAGGGGGAAGTTCGGTGGGAGGGGAAGAGGATCGCCGCGGCGGAAGGGCTCCGGCGGGCGGGAGTTCCGCCTCTCGTTCTTCGTCCGAAGGAGGGGCTCGGTCTCATCAACGGGACGCAGGGGATCTCGGGAATCCTCGCGCTCGCGGTGCACGACATGGAGATCACGCGCGAACACGCCTTGATCGCGGCCGCGCTCTCCGCAGATGCGCTTCACGGAACGGACGATGCGTTCGACCCGGCTCTCTTCCGCGTGCGCCCGCATCCGGGAGGCGCCCGCGCCGCCCGGAGGCTCCGCGCGCTCCTCGCGGGGAGCGCGATCCGCGAGTCGCACCGCCTGATCCCGAAGACCCAGGACGCCTACTCGATCCGATGCGCGCCGGTCGTGATCGGCGCGGCGGGGGATGTTCTCGAGGACGTCCGCCGGACGGTCGAGATCGAGCTGAACTCCGCGACGGGGAACCCCCTCTGCTTCGCCGAGGACGGACGAATCCTTTCAGGTGGAAACTTTCACGGGGAACCGGTCGCCCTCGCCGCCGACTTCCTCGCGATCGCGGCTTCGGAGGTCGGGAACATCGCCGAGAGGCGCGTCGCACGCCTCGTGGATCCGAAGGTCTCCGGTCTTCCGCCGTTTCTCGCGAGGGACCCCGGCCTTCACTCCGGCTATATGGTCGCCCAGTACACCGCGGCCGCGCTCGCGTCGGAAAACAAAGTCCTCTCGCATCCGGCCTCCGTCGATTCGATCCCGACGTCGGCCGGTCAAGAAGATCACGTGAGCATGGGCTTTCACGCCGCGCGGAAGGCGAGGGAGGTCGTCGAGAACGTGAAGCGGATCGTCGCGATCGAGTTTCTCGCGGCGTCGGAAGGGATCGGTTTCCGGAGGCCCGTCCGTTCGAGCCGCGCGCTCGAGGCGGCGGTCGAGGCGATCCGCGAAGCGGTTCCTCCGGTCGCGGAGGACCGAGCGCTCGGCCGGGACATCGAGCGCGTCGTTCGATTGATGGATGAAGGAAGTCTTCTCGAGCGTGTGGAGCGCGCGCTCAGTGCGGGGGAATAGAGCATGAGCGGAATGGAGACGGTCCGAGCGCCGCGCGGCCAGAGCCTCGCCTGCCGGGGATGGGTGCAGGAAGCCGCGTACCGAATGATCCAGAACAACCTCGACCCGGAGGTCGCCGAGAAGCCGGAAGAGCTGATCGTCTACGGCGGCTCCGGAAAGGCGGCCCGGAGCCCGGAGGCGTTTCGCGCGATCCTGCGCGAGCTTCGGCGCCTCGAAAACGACGAGACCCTTCTCGTGCAGTCGGGGAAGCCGGTCGGCGTCATTCGCACGAGCGCGGACGCGCCTCGCGTCCTTCTCGCGAACTCGCTTCTCGTTCCCGCCTGGGCGACCTGGGAGAAGTTCCGCGAGCTCGAGCGGATGGGCCTCATCATGTACGGACAGATGACGGCCGGATCCTGGATCTACATCGGGACGCAAGGGATCATCCAGGGGACCTACGAGACGCTCGCCGAGCTCGCGAGACGGCATTTCGGAGGGAGCCTCGCGGGGAGGATCGTGCTCACCGGAGGTCTCGGCGGGATGGGCGGCGCGCAGCCGCTCGCCGTCACGATGAACGGCGGCGTCTGCCTCGCGGTCGAGGTGGATCCGGCCCGGATCGAAAGGCGCGTCGAGAAGGGCTTCTGCGACGAACAGGTCGACGATCTCGACGAGGCGCTTCGCCGCGCCGAGTTGTATCGAAAGAAGAAGGAGGCGCGCTCGATCGCGCTCCTCGCGAACTCAGCGGATGCCGTTCCGGAGATCGCGAGGCGCGGTTTCGCGCCGGATGTCGTCACCGATCAGACGTCCGCGCACGATCTCCTGAACGGATACGTGCCGAACGGCATGACGCTCGCCGAGGCGACCCTGCTTCGCGCGAAGAACCCGGACGAGCACGTCGCGCGCGCCGGACGCGCGGTCGCCGCGCACGTCGAGGGGATGCTCGCTCTCCGGAAGGCCGGCGCGGTCGTCTTCGACTACGGGAACAACATCCGCGCGCAGGCCGAGGCGTACGGCGTGAAGAACGCGTTCGATTTCCCCGGGTTCGTGCCGGCGTACATCCGTCCGCTCTTCTGCGTCGGGAAAGGTCCCTTCCGCTGGGCCGCGCTTTCGGGAGATCCGGCCGACATTCGGCGCACCGACGCGCTCGTTCTCGAGACGTTCCCCGAGAACGAGTCGCTCGCGCGCTGGATCCGGATGGCGGCGGAGCGGATCGCGTTTCAAGGGCTCCCCGCGCGAATCTGCTGGCTCGGTTACGGAGAGCGCGCGCTTCTCGGCGACAAGATCAACCATCTGGTCCGGAAGGGGGAGATCCGCGCGCCGGTCGTGATCGGACGGGATCATCTCGATTGCGGATCGGTCGCCTCGCCGTATCGCGAGACGGAAGGTATGAAGGACGGCTCCGACGCGATCGCGGACTGGCCGATCCTGAACGCGCTCTTGAACGCGGCGTGCGGCGCCTCGTGGGTCTCGGTGCATCACGGAGGCGGGGTCGGCATCGGTTACTCGATCCACGCGGGGGTGGTGATCGTCGCCGACGGGAGCGAACGGGCGGAACGCGCGCTCGCGCGGGTCCTCACGTGCGATCCGGGCACCGGCGTTCTCCGCCACGCCGACGCCGGCTACGAGGAAGCGATCCGCTTCGCCGGCGAGAAGGGGATCCGCATCCCGATGCGGGAGGAGGTGAAACCGTGAAGGAGCGCTGCGAGCTTCTCATTCGGAACATCGCCTGTCTCGTGACGGCGGCGGGCGGAAAGCCGGGACCGCTTTCGAACCCGGCGTGGGGCGATCTCGGGATCGTCGAGAACGGAGCGATCGCGATCCGCCGCGGGAAGTTCGTCGCGGTGGGAACGACGGCGGACGTCGAGAGCCGCGTCTCGATCACGCCGAAGACGAAGACGCTTTCCGGCCGCGGGCGGCTCGTGCTCCCCGGTTTCATCGATCCGCACACGCACTTCCTCTTCGTGGGGACGCGCGAGGACGAGTACGCGATGCGCGTGGAGGGGGTGGACTATCTCGAGATCCGCCGAAGGGGAGGAGGGATCCGGAAGACGGTGCGCGCCTTCCGCGCGGCAAGTGACGAGGAGCTTCTCGACGCGGGCCGAAGGCGTCTCGATTCGTTCCTCGCGTACGGAACCACGACGGTGGAGGGGAAGAGCGGGTACGGGCTCACGACGGATCAGGAGATTCGCGCGCTTCGATTGATGGCGCAGCTGAACGAAGCGCACCCGATCGAGATCGTGCCGACGTTTCTCGGGGCGCACGAGATCCCCGAGGAGTACGAAGGGCGGACCCGGGACTACGTCCGGCTCGTCATCGACGAGATGATTCCCCGCGCCCGCGGTCTCGCGCGCTTCTGCGACGTCTTCTGCGAGAAGGGGGTCTTCGAGATCGAGGAGTCGCGCGCGATCCTCGAGGCGGGGAAGCGGCACGGGCTTCTTCCCAAGCTGCATGCCGAGGAGTTCGTCTCGATCGGCGGAGGCGAGCTCGCGGCGGAGGTCGGAGCGGTCTCGGCGGATCATCTCCTCGCGGTCACGGAAGAGGGATGCGCCCAGATGGCGAGAAGCGGAACGATCGCGATCCTTCTCCCCGGAACCGCGATCGGGCTCGCGAAGAGAGCCTTCGCCGACGTGGAGCGGATGCGAAGGAACGCGCTTCCGATCGCGCTCGCCACCGACTGCAATCCCGGAAGCTCGTTCACCGAGTCGATGAGCGTGGTCCTCTCGCTCGCCTGCTCGCTCGAGGGGCTCACGCTCCCCGAGGCGATCCTCGGGGCGACGCGAAACGCCGCCGCCGCGCTCGGCCTTCTCGATTCGATCGGGACGATCGAGGCCGGAAAGAAAGCGGACTGCATTCTTCTTCGCGCGACGCACCCCGCGGCGATCCCGTACCGCTTCGGAACGAACCTCGTCGAGACGGTCGTGAAGAACGGGCTCCCGATCCGCCGCCGCCGCCGCCCGAACCTCGTCGGACCGACCGTGTAGCTCGGATCCCGCGCGCGTCCTGGCGACGGAAACGCGTGCAGGATCCGAGCGAGAGCCTCCTCGCTCGCTTTCGATTTCTTCCGCACATTCGTCTTTCCTGTCCCATCGGTCGGCCCGCGAGGCGACGTGCGGTCAAGGAAAGGCCGGGACGGCCGAAACTCGTTCTAGACAAGGAGAAACAAGGGGGCGGCCGCCCTCCTCTGGATCGGTCCACCCGGCGGGAGAGACCCTTGGCGTCGAATTCCGAGATTCTCAAGAAGGCGAGGGATTGCGAGAGGAGGGGGGACTTCGACGGCGCGGCGTACGAGTACCGGAAGCTGGCCGAATCGGACCCGTGCCCACCGATCGCCTGCAACCTTCTCGGCGATCTCTACCATCGCAAGGGGGAGCCGGACGACGCATACGGATGGTACCAGAAGGCGGTCGACCGCTACTCGCAGGAAGGTCTCTTCGGGAACGCGATCGGCGTCTGCCGCAAGATGCTCCGCCAGTATCCCCACCGGATCCATGCGATCGAGCAGCTCGGCGCTCTCTTCTTCTCTCAAGGTCTCGCGCGCGAGGCGGTCAAGCACTACATGGTCTACGCTGCTCGGACGGCGGAGATCGGCGACGCGGAGGCGGTTCTCCGCACGGGCGGGCGCGTCCGCGAGATCCTGGCCGGCGACCCGGAGGTCCGCGAGCGGCTCGGCGAGATCTTCCTTGCCCTCTCGCTTCCGGACGAGGGAATGGTCGATCTTCGGGCCGCGTTGCAAGGCTATCGGGACGCGGGAAGAATTGCGGACGGGGACCGGATCGCGACCCGGCTTCACGAGCTCGAGAGGAGCGAACGCACCGATCCCCTTTCCCTTCTGAACGAAGGGGAGGCGCACGCACCCCTCGATCTCGTTCCTCCGTGCGCGCCGTCCGCTTTCCCTCCCGCCGGTGAGGAAGCCTTCGAGAGCCTCGACCACAGCCGGGCCGAGCCGGCCCCGCGGCCGATCGGCCGGGAGGTCCTGCCGCGCTCCTCCTCTCTGCGGGAGGGAAGGCCCGTCCGCGACGAGGCTCTCCGGCCGGTCGCGCCGCGCCCTCCGGTTTCCGAAGACGAGGTCGAGCTTCTCCCCCTCGAACGCGCGCGGCCCGCCCCCGAGCCGGATATGGGGCCCTTCGCGGCGCCCGCTCCCCGCGACGCGGACTTCGTGCCGGTCGAGGAGATCCTCCGCGAGTTCCAGAACGGCGTCAGCAAGATCATCGGGAAGGAGGACTACCAGTCCCATTACGACATGGGGATGTCCTACAAGGAGATGGGGCTTCTCGAGGAGGCGCTCGCCGAGTTCGAGAAATCCGCCGCCTCGCCGGAGCTTCGCTCCTCCTCGGACGAGATGCGCGCCGCGGTCCTTCTCGATCTCGGGCGCTACGAGGAATGCGTACGCCTGCTCGAGGGTCTTCTCCCTCTGGAGACGGAGGAGGGCCTCGGGATTCGCTTTCTTCGCGGCCTCGCCTATGAGAGACTAGGAAACGAGGATCGCGCGCTTCGCGAGTTCCGCCTCGTCGAGGAGCGGGATCCCGAGTTCCGCGATGTGCGCGCGAGGATCGCGCGCATGTCGGCTTAGTGCCGTTCGGAGCGGCCGCTCCCCGGTTGCTCCATAGTTCAAGCATCGGGCGAGGGCGCGCTTGGGAGAGATCTTCGCGGACCTGCATCTTCATTCCGACTTCTCCGACGGGCTCGTCCCTCCCCCCGAGCTGCTCATACGGGCCGGATACGCCGGGCTCTCGGTCATCGCCCTGACCGACCACGACACCCTCGACGGAATCGAGCCGATGATCGCCGCCTCGCGGAAAGGCGCTCCGGAGGTGGTCCCCGGCCTCGAGCTCTCGTGCACGGAGGGGAACGACGAGGTCCACATCCTCGGCTACTGGGTCGATCCGGACCACCGGAGGCTTCGCGCCGAGCTCGCGCGGATGCGCGAAAAGCGAATCCGCCGCGCCGAGACGATCATTGACCGGCTCCGGACCTATCAAATAGATTTGGACCTCGAAGACGTGATGGGGCTCACGCGGAACGGGCTCGTCGGGAGGCCGCACATCGCCGAGGCGTTGGTGCGGGGCGGATGGGCCCCGGACACGGAGAGCGTCTATCGCAAGTACATCGGGGACGGCAAGCCGGCGGCGGTGCCGAAGCGCTTCCTGACCCCTCTCGACGGGATCGATCTCATTCGGGAGGCGGGGGGAATCGCGTCGGTCGCGCACCCCGGCGTCAGTCGCGTGGAGGATCTGCTCCCGGAGCTGGCGGGAGAGGGCCTGGCCGCGTTGGAGGTGTGGCATCCGAAGCACTCGCAACGGGACATCGAGCGTTTCCAGACCGTCAGCCGGCGGCTGGGACTCGTTCCGACCGGCGGCTCGGACTACCACGGTTTCGAGTTCGGGGCGACCATCCTCGGCCACTACGGGCTCACCGAAGAGCGCTTCCTTCGCCTCCGCCTCGCGGTCGGCCGTTAGCATCTCGTTCATCCTCGTGCTCCTGCTTCCGATCGTTGCTACCTTTCCGAGCTTCGCGTACGCGGACGAGGAAACGCCGCCGCCGAAGAAGGGCGCGGCTCTTCCGATGGCGCCGGGGCCCGCCTCTCCTGCGGCCCCGGACTCGATCGAGGACGCGGCTCCGCCCCCGGAGGAGAAGCCGGCCGCCCCCTCGAGACCGCCCGTCCCCGTCGACTCGCTCCTCCGCGGCGTCTCCCCTCGGCTCGACTCGTTCTCCGCATGGACGCTCCGCGCCGCCGATCTCTCGTTTTACGCTCCCCGCTCGTTCGCGGACGCCGCCGCCGCGCGACCGGTCGCGCGCGCCGACCGCTTCGGTCCGCCGGCCTACTTCGAGACGATCCGCGTCGGCGGGACCGGGGCGCCGCTCGTTCTGGTCGACGGGATCCTCTGGCCGCGCGAGGCGGGCGGGCTTCCGAACGCCGGAGCGCTCCCGCGCCAGGGGATCGGAACGTTCGCGCTCGCGGGGCCGCGCCTTCTCCCCGAGCTCGCCCTTGCGGCTCCCGGAGGCGCGATCCTCCTCGACGAAGAGCCGTGGCTGGGGGGACCCCCGAGGAGCGTGGTCGCCGCCGATCGCGGGGCGGACGGCTTTCGGGATTATCGCTTCGGCCTTGTCCGGGACGTGACGAGTCGGCTCGCCCTCCGGTTCGACGGGCAGTTCCGCAAGGCGGATGCGTTCACCGTGGACAGCCAGCGCGCGTTCTCCAGCGGCATCGCCGCCGAGGCGCGCCTGGGGCCCTCGCTCCTTCTCCGCGCGCGGCTCCGCCGCCACGACGGCGAGGAGGTTCTTCTCGACCGAGATCTCCGGCAGCGGTTCTCGCATCGTGCGAGCGACGAGCGAGAGGTTCTCGCGATCGAGCTTCTCGCTCCCGGAATGAATGGACAAGCCTACCGGACGTCGATACACTCCCGCGCGGATGCGGCGGACGCCGCGTACGCGTCGACATCGGTCGTCGACGAGCGGAGCGGCCTTCGTCTCTCGCGGGCATTCCGCGCGCGGGGCGCGGGGATCGCGGTCGCCCTCCGCGGCGAGAAGCGCGAGGCGGAAGCGGACGGATCGCGACGGGAGAGCGCCCGAGGGGCGGTGTCCGCGGGGGGCTCGTTCGCCCCGGTCCCTTGGGGCGACGCATCGGTCGCGCTTCTCGGCGGCGCGGAGAAGGGGGAGAGAGGGAGCCTCGCCGCGGAGGTCTCATTCGCGTGGAGCGGGGTCCTTCCGGGGTTCTTCCGCGCGGGGCGTTTCCGCGAGGAACGCGCGGTGCGGCGATGGATCGCGGACGATGCCGATCCCGGGGTCGTCCGCTCCGCCGAGGCGGGAATCGGCTTTGGGTTCCTTCCTCTTCGCCCGAAGGTTCGATGGTTTCGACGTGAAGGAAATGGCGTCGACCATCTCCTCTCCGTCGACGCCCACTTGGAGAGCTTCATGCGGATCGACGAGAGGACGGACGGCGTGGAGGCCTCCTTCGAGGGGAGGGCCGGCGCGGTCGAGTGGGAGGGATCGTACGCGTGGATCCGCGCGCGGGAGAAAGGGAAGCCCGATCCCTTGCCGTACCACTCCGATCATCTGGCGCGCGGGCGGGTCTCCTACGAGCGCTCGATTCCCCGGTTCCCCGCCGTGCCGCGCATGGACCTCCTCGGCGAGTGGCGATCCGACCGGCGCGCGCCGGGTCGGTCCGCGCCGATGGAGGACTACTTCACTCTCCGCGGGCGGGTCACGCTGAACGTGCGGGGGACCGATCTCTTCGCAGAGATGGAGCAGGTGCTCGGGCATCAAGTCGAGTACATCGACGGCCCGCTGGAGGGGACCGACGGCGTCCTTTCTGGCAGCCGTCAGATCTACCTTGGGCTCGTGTGGGCCTTCACGGACGGGTAAGATGGATACTTTTCGAACCCTCGGCGTCATCGACATCCTGATCGCTATCCTTCTCCTGCTTTTCCTGATCCACGGTTTCCGGCGCGGGTTTCTCCGCTCGCTCTTCGGGCTTCTCGCCATCGGCGCCGGCTGGATCATCGCCTCGCGCTTCCACCTCGCGCTCGCGATGCGCTGGAGCACGTCGCGTCCGGAGGCGGAGATCGCGCTTCGTCTCGGCGTGTTTCTCCTTCTCTTCGTCATCACCGCCCTCGCCGTGCGGCTCGTCGGTCTGGCGATCACGGGCGTCATCTCGGGAACCCCGCTCTCCCTGATCGACCGGCTGCTCGGAGGGGTCTGCGGCGTCGGGATCGGCGCGGTCTTTCTCGGCGCCCTCTTTCTCGTCGCGACGATCTACTTCCCCGGAGGCGCGCGCGTCCTTGCGGGCTCCAAGTTCCACCAACCGCTCATCGAGGTGGTCCGCGTCCTGTCGAACACGATGCCGCGGGAGATGAAGGACCGCCTCCATCGCTTCGAACCGAGAAGGATTCCGTCGTCCGCGGCGGACAAGACCGAACAAGATGCTTGAACCGATCGTGAATCGCTCCGGGCAAAAGGGGATCGCATGAATCCGGAGATCTTTCGCGAGTACGACATTCGGGGGGTGGTCGAGAAGGACCTTCCGCCGGAACATGTCCGGCGGATCGCCCGCGGGATCGGGACCTACGTGAAGCGCCGCCACGAGGGAGAGGTGGTGGTCGGGCGCGACGTCCGCCTCAGCTCGGAATCCCTCTGCGCGCAGGTGATCGAGGGCCTGAACGCGTGCGGGCTCGATTGCGTCGACATCGGCATGGTCCCCACGCCGCTCCTCTACTACGCGGCGACGCGCGGCGGAGAGGATTCGTTCGCGGCCGGCCTCATGATTACGGGGAGCCACAACCCGCCCGAGTTCAACGGTTTCAAGATCTGTCACGGGACGACGCCGATCTTCGGGCCGGACATCCAGGTGATCCGCGCGCTCGTGGAGAAGGGGGAGTTCGAGAAGGGGAGCGGCACGGTTCGCCGGATGGACGTGCGCGAGGACTACATCGAGGAGATCGTGCGCGGCATCCGGATCCCGCGCAAGGTCCGCCTCGTCGTCGATTCGGGCAACGGGACCGGGGGGCCGATCGCCGTCCCGATCTTCCGCAAGCTCGGCTGCGAGGTGATCTCCCTCTTCGAGGAGCCGGACGGCCGCTTCCCGAATCATCACCCCGACCCGACCGTTCCGAAATACATCCAGACGCTGATCCGGACGGTCCGCGAGAGCGGGAGCGAGCTCGGCGTCGGTTACGACGGTGATTCGGACCGGATCGGGGCGGTCGACGAGAAGGGAGAGATCCTCTTCGGCGACACGCTGACCGGCATCTTCGCACGCTCGGTTCTTCGATCGAACCCGGGCGCGACGATTGTTTTTGACGTCAAGTGTTCGAAGGGTCTCGTCGAGGCGATCGAGGAGGCGGGCGGAAGGCCGCTCATGTGGAAGACGGGCCATTCGCACCTCAAGCGGAAGATGAAGGAGGAGCGCGGTCCCTTCGCGGGGGAGATGAGCGGCCACGTCTTCTTCGCCGACCGCTACTACGGCTACGACGACGCGATCTACGCCTCCTGCCGCCTCGTCGAAATCGTCGCGAACGAAGGGCGGCCGCTCTCCGCGATCGCGGCCGAAATCCCGCGCTACTTCTCGACCCCCGAGATCCGAATCGACTGCCCGGACGCGGTGAAGTTCCAGGTCGTCGAGAAGGTGCGGGACCGTTTCCGCGCGACGCACGAGGTGATCGACATCGACGGGGCGCGGATCGACTTCGGGGATGGGTGGGGGCTTCTTCGCGCCTCGAACACGCAGCCGGTTCTCGTTCTTCGGTTCGAGGCGAAGAGCGCCGATGCGCTCGCGAGGATCCGCCGAACGGTCGGGGATGCGCTTCGCGGGCACGTTTCCGTTCCGGACGAGGTGTTCGCCTGAGATGATCGCCGTGATTCTCGCGGGGGGGAGCGGCACGCGCTTCTGGCCGGTCTCCCGCGCGTCGGAGCCGAAGCAGTTCCTCCCCCTTCTCGGCGGCCGCTCGCTTCTCGCCGAGACGGTCGCCCGCGTTCTCCCCCTCGTTCCGGCGGAGAGGATCTTCGTGGTGACGGGAGGGTCGTTCACGGAGCGGGCGAGGCGCGAGGCGCCGATGCTCCCCGCGGAGAACGTGATCGGAGAGCCGACGGGAAGGAACACGGCGCCGGCGATCGTTCTGGCGGTCGCGCGCGCCGATCGGGGAGGCGGCTCAGACGAGGTGATGGTTGTCCTTCCCGCCGACCACGCGATCGGAGACGTCCCCCTCTTTCACGAGACGCTCCGCGCGGGCGAGGAGTTCTGCCGAACCGAGAAGGCGCTTCTCACGCTGGGGATTCGGCCGGCGCGCCCAGAAACCGGCTACGGATATCTCGAGATCGGCGAGCGGCGCGCCGTCCGGCGCGGCCGCGCGGTGCACGAGGTGGCGCGCTTCGTGGAGAAGCCAAACCGCGAGACGGCGGAGAGGTTCTTCGCGTCGGGACGGCATCTCTGGAACAGCGGGATATTCCTCTGGCGGATGGACGCGATCGAGGAGGCCCTTCTCCGGCACGTTCAGGGAGCGCGGGCCGCGATCGCGGCGTTTCGCGCGGCCTCCGCCGAGGATCTCTACCCGGTTCTCGAGGAGACATACCCGAAGCTCCCCGCGCTCTCGATCGACTACGCGGTGATGGAGAAGGCTTCGAACATCGCCGCGATCGGCGCCGATTTCGCGTGGAACGACGTCGGGAGCTGGAGCGCGCTCGGCGATCTCCTTCCGCGCGACGCGGAGGGGAACGAGGTCGACGGGCGGCACGTCGGCCTCGACACGCGCGGCTCGGTCATCCGCTCGGGAGGACGTCTGATCGCGACGATCGGGCTCGACGGGGTTGTCGTCGTCGAGACCGACCGCGCGGTTCTGGTCTGTCCGAGAGAGCGCGCGCAGGACGTGCGGGCCCTCGTGGAGAAGCTCCGCGCGCTCGGCCTCGAAGACGAGCTCTGATCGGTACGAACGGGTAGGGCGCGGCCTCGGTCCGTTTCTTCCCCGGGACTCCCAAGCGTTCCCACGGAACGTTTCCCCCATTCTCCCCGATTCTCTGTAAGCGGGAACAAATCCGTCTAAATCGTTGTGAAACATAAGATTCCGCCGTCTGGACCTGTTCAGAAACTCCTCCAACTGCCGATTCGTGGGAAGGCAGGATCAGCTTAGGGGGCGTCTCTTCCGGACGGCCGGGAGGGATGCCATGACGGAAGAAGAACGCCGATTGGCGATCGCGGTTGCCGTTCTTGTTCTCTTCGGCAGCGCGGTCCGATGGTTCGAACTACGGGGGCAGGAGCCTCCACCGGCGACGGAAAGCGGTCGCACGGTCGAGAGCGCGCCGCGCGCGGAGAACGTGGAGGAAGCGGAAGGGGAGCCGCTCGAGGAGGCGCCGGCCTCGGATCCGAGCCCTGCGATGGTCGAGGCGCTGCGCGCGCGGGTCGATTTGAACCGAGACGGCGCCCCCGCGCTGGAGACGCTCCCCGGGATCGGTCCGAAGAAGGCGCGCCTCATCGTCGAGTGGCGCGAGGCGCACGGGCCGTTCCGATCGCTCGGCGACCTGGACCGGGTGCCCGGAATCGGGCGGAAGACGATCGAGAGGATCGCGCCGCTCGTGACAATCGAGGATCGAACGGCCGGAAGCGAGGGTGGAAGCGCTTCGGGCGGTCGGGAGGCGGATGCCGGCCGGGAAACGAGCGGAAAGGACGATGGGCTTGGATCTCGCGGATCTTCTTCTTCGCTCGGAGCGTCTCACTCCGGAGCAATTCCAGAAGCTCCGGAAGCAGAGGGAGTCCTCGGGCGATCCGACGGATAGCTGCCTGGTCAAGCTGGGGCTCTTGTCCGAGCAGGACCTCCTCGATTTCCTCAGCGCGCAGTTCAAGCTGCCGCCCGCGGACCTTCGCGCGCTCGAGGCGGACCGGGCGGTCCTCGACCTCGTTCCGCACGAGATCTGCTCCCGTTTCAACGTGATCCCGATTCGGAGGCAAGGCCGGACCCTCCAGCTCGCGATGGCCGACCCGACGAACATCTACGCGGTGGAGGACATCAAGTTCCTCACCGGGCTCGAGATCCAGCCGGTGGTGGCGGTCGAATCGAAGATCCGCGAGGCGATCGGAGCGTACTACGACAACTCGTCCGAAGCGCTCGAGAACCTCATGAAGGACTTCGAGGAGGAGGACGTCGAGGTCCTCGACTCGCAGGTCGAGCCGGACGCTGGGGTCTCCGTCGATGAGGCCTCCGACGCGCCCGTGGTCAAGCTCGTCAACTCGATGATCGCCGAGGCGGTTCACCGGAGAGCGAGCGACATCCACATCGAGCCGTTCGAGAAGCAGCTCCGTGTCCGTTTCCGGATCGACGGGACCCTCTACACCGTGATGGGCCCGCCCATCCGGATGAAGAACGCGATCGCTTCACGCGTGAAGATCATGGCCTCTCTCGACATCGCCGAGAAGAGGACGCCGCAGGACGGCAACATCAAGATCCGCCTGCACGACAAGACGGTCGATCTTCGCGTGTCGACCCTTCCGACGGTTTTCGGGGAAAAGGTGGTGATGCGCGTTCTCGACCAGTCGAACCTGAGCGTCGATCTCTCGAAGCTCGGATTCGAGGAGCTCGCGCGGCGGAACTTCGAGCGCGCGATCCGGTCGCCGTGGGGAATGGTCCTCGTGACCGGGCCGACCGGGAGCGGGAAGACGACAACCCTCTACTCGGCCCTCTCGACGGTGAACACGCCGGACACGAACATCCTGACCGCCGAGGACCCGGTCGAGTACAACCTCGAAGGGATCAATCAGGTGGGGATCAACGAGGCGGCCGGCCTCACGTTCGCCTCGGCGCTCCGCTCGTTTCTCCGGCAGGACCCGAACATCATCATGGTCGGCGAGATCCGCGACCTCGAGACGGCCGGCATCGCGGTGAAGGCGGCGCTCACCGGGCACCTCGTGCTCTCGACGCTGCACACGAACGACGCGCCGAGCACGATCAATCGTCTCATCGACATGGGGGTGGAGCCCTTCCTGGTTTCGTCCTCCGTGCGGCTCATTCTCGCCCAGCGTCTCATCCGCCGAACGTGCGCGCGGTGCGCCGAGGAGATCGAGCCGCACCCGGAGGCGCTCGCCGAGCTCGGCGTCACGGAAGCGTGGGCTTCGAAGATCTCCTTCAAGAAGGGGAAAGGGTGCGACGCCTGCAACGGGTCGGGGTATTCGGGAAGGCAGGGGCTCTTCGAGGTGATGCCGATCACGCCCGCGGTCTCGCGGATGATCCTGGATCGCCGTTCGGCGGACGAGATTCGGGACCGGGCGGTGGAGGAAGGGATGCTCACGCTTCGCCAGGACGGCATCCGCAAGATCGAAAAGGGAATCACGACGATCGAGGAAGTTCTCCGGGAGACGTCCGCGGCTTGACCTCGAAAGGAGCGCGCATGCCGTCGCTTCGAGTGCTGTTGGAGGAGATGCTGGAAAGGAACGCGTCGGACATCCATCTTTCCGCCGGGCATCCGCCGCAGCTCCGCATCGACGGAGATCTGACGTCGAGCCGGACGGCGGAACCGCTCGGCCCCGAGGCGGTTCTCCAGCTCGCGTACTCGATCCTCACTGAGGATCAGAGGAAGCGCTTCGAGAAGGACAAGGAGCTCGACCTCTCGTTCGGAATCCGGGGAGTCTCCCGCTTCCGCGCGAATGTTTATATGCAAAGAGGTTCGGTCTCCGTCGCGATCCGGCGCATTCCGTTCGAGATCCTCTCGTTCGAGGAGCTCGGGCTTCCGCCGATCGTGCAGGAGCTCGCCCAGAAGCCGAAGGGGCTCATTCTCGTGACCGGGCCGACCGGGTGCGGGAAGTCGACCACCCTCGCGTCGATCATCGACAAGATCAATGAGGAGCGCCGGTCGCACATCATCACGATCGAGGATCCCATCGAGTACGTGCACCGGAACAAGTCCTCGACGATCGACCAGAGGGAGGTCGGCGCCGACACCGTCTCCTTCCACGCCGCCCTCAAGTACGTCCTCCGGCAAGATCCGGACGTGATCCTGATCGGCGAGATGCGCGACCTCGAGACGATCCAAGCGGCGCTCACGATCGCGGAAACCGGCCATCTCGCGCTCGCGACGCTCCACACGAACTCGGCGGCGGAATCGATCAATCGAATCGTCGACGTCTTTCCGGCCGGCCAGAAGAACGAAGTCCAAGCCCAGCTCGCTTTCGTTTTGGAGGGAGTGATCTGCCAGCAGCTCGTCCCGCGGAGCTACGGCCCGGGCCGGGTTCTCATCGCGGAGGTTCTCGTCTGCACGCCGGCGATCCGCGCCGTCATCCGCGAAGGGAAGATTCATCAGGTCTACGGCATGATGCAGGCGAGCGCGAAGTTCGGGATGCAGACGATGAACCAGTCGCTCTTCCATGCGATCCGGCGGCGGATGCTCTCTCGGGAGGCCGCTCTCGAGCGGAGCCAGGATCCGCGCGAACTCGAGCAGATGCTCGGGCGAGCCGATGCGCCGGTCGCGTCCCGAGCGTAAGAAGGATTCCCCATGACGGTAACCTATGCGTGGAAGGGGAAGACGGCGACGGGTGAGATCGTCTCGGGGGAGACCGCCGTCGAGAACCGGAAGGAGCTCGGGAACGTTCTCCGGAAGCGGCGGGTGATCGCGACCGAGGTGAAGGAGAAGAAGACGCGCGCGAAGGGGAAGAAGCGGGGATCGGTCAAGACGAACGACCTTGCGGTCTTCACGCGCCAATTCGCCACGATGATCAACGCGGGCCTCCCGATCGTGCAGTGCCTCGACACGCTCGCGAAACAGGTCACAAAGGAGCGCTTCCGCGACGCGATCCAGCAGGTCACGAGGGACGTGGAAACCGGCTCCACGCTCGCCGAGGGTCTCGCGAAGCACAAGTCGATCTTCCCCGACCTCTACATCGCGATGGTGGAGGCGGGCGAGTCGGGAGGCATCCTGGACGAGATTCTCCAGAGGCTCTCGATTTTTCTCGAAAAGCTGGACGCGCTGAAGAGAAAAGTGAAGACCGCGATGATCTATCCGTCGGTGGTCCTCACCGTCGCCGTGCTCGCGACGGTCTTCATGCTGGTGTTCATCATCCCGACCTTCGCGAAGATGTTCAGCGATTTCGGCGGCACGCTTCCGCTTCCGACTCGGATCGTGATGGGGGCGAGCGGCTTCCTGCGAGGCCAGTGGTACCTCCTCGTGGCGGCACTCGCGGCGGGGATCTTTCTCTTCAACCGCTACCGAGCGACCGAGAAGGGGCGGCTTCGAATCGACACGATTCTTCTTCGGGTTCCGGCGATCGGCGACATTCTGCGCAAGGCGGCGGTCGCCCGCTTCACGCGGACTTTGGGGACGCTCATCGCGAGCGGCGTGCCGATTCTGGACGGTCTTGGCATCACCGCGCGGACGGCCGGGAACATGGTCGTTCACAATGCGATCATGCAGACCCGTGTCAGCATCCGCGAGGGACAAACGATCGCGGAACCTCTTCGCGTCTCGGGGGTCTTCCCGCCGATGGTGGTGCAGATGATCGCGATCGGCGAGGAGACGGGCGCTCTCGACGAAATGCTCGGCAAGATCGCCGACTTCTACGAGGCGGAGGTCGACGCGGCGGTCGAGGGGCTCACCTCGATCATCGAGCCGCTCATGATCGTTCTCATGGGAGGCATGGTGGGCGGGATGGTGGTCGCCATGTACCTTCCGATCTTCAAGATGGTCAACGTCATCATGGCGAACCAGTAGGCGGGGGTCGGCCTTGGAACGCGCGGATCGGGAAAGAGACGAGGCGTCGGTCAGGCGTTCGCTCCGGGCGCTCGTCGCGCTTCGGCTCGTCGTGGTATCGGCCATCCTCGGGCTCGGGATCTTCTTCCTTCGCGGAGACGGGGGTCTCGAGAGGTGGAACAGGCCCTTCTTCGCCATGCTGGGGATCACGGTCCTTCTCTCCGCCGTCTACTGGGCGGGCGTGAAGAGGGGGAGAAACTTCCGGTTTCAGGCGGTTCTCCAGCTCCTCGTAGACATCGGGCTCGCGACCGGAATCATCCACTACACGGGGGATTTCGCCTCCCCCTTTGCACTCCTTTATATCTTGATCATCTCGGCCGGCTCCCGTTTTCTCCTTCTCCGGGGAACAATCCTGATCGCGCTCCTCTGCGCGGCGGTTCACGGGGCGCATCTTTCTCTCCACCTCGTCTTCGGCGGGGAGAGGATCGTGGAGCTCGCCGGGCTCTTCCCGCCGGCCGCGTCGGCGGAGGAGGGAAGCCGCCTTTTCGCGCTCCAGATCGGTCTCTACACGATCACGTTCTTTCTCCTCGCTGTCGTATCGGGATATCTCTCTGTGCGCGTTTATCGCGGGGGCGAAGCGCTCGCCGCCGTGCGAACACGCCTCCGCCGCGCCTGCCTCAACACCGACCAGATCGTGGGGAGCCTCTCGAGCGGCCTTCTCACGGTGGACGAGGCGGGGAGGATCGTGCACTTCAATCGGACGGCCGAGAAGATCACAGGTCTCGAGGCACGCACCGTGCTCGGGAGGCCTTTCGAGGAGGATCTGGAGAAGGCGTCGCCGCCCCTCGTCACGCTCCTCAGGGGGATTCTCTCCGGTTGGGGCGACGTGCTGCGGCAGGAAACGACGCTCGTCTCCGCATCCGGGGAGATGGTGCCGATCGGCATGAGCGCGTCGCCGCTTCGCGACGAGACGGGAAACGTGGCGGGGGTCGTCTGCATCTTTCAGGATCTCACGGACGTGCGAAGGATGGAGGAGCATGTGCGTCACGTCGATCGTCTGGCGGCGATCGGGGAGTTGTCGGCGGGAATCGCGCACGAGATCCGGAATCCGTTGGCGACGATCAGCGGGTCCGTTCAGGTCCTTCAAGCGGAGCTTTCGGTCGGCGGAGAGAATGCCAGGCTTCTCGAGATCGTGGTGCGCGAGTCGGACCGCCTGCATCGGATCGTCGAGGACTTCCTCTCCTTTGCGCGTACGGGCCCGACGGAGCGCCGTCCGGTCGATATCACCGCGCTCCTCGAGGAGATTCGGGACCTCGCCGCGGCTCACCCGAAGCGGGGATCCGGTGTCACGATCCGCTTCGATCCGCCTGGGGAGCGCTTCACGGTGCGCGGGGACGCCGAACAGCTCCGCCGCGTTCTTCTCAACCTCGTCACGAACGCTCTCGAGGCGATGGGGGAGAGGGGAACGCTCGCGGTGCGAACTCAAGCGGTTCGCGCGTTCCAGGCATCTCCGGAAAACGATCCGGTATCCGCCGTGGCCCTCTCGGTTTCGGACACGGGGCCCGGAATTGGGGCGCGAGCGCGGGCCGATCTCTTTCGCCCCTTCTTCACGACGAAGAAGGGAGGCGTCGGGCTTGGGCTACCGCTCGCGCAGAAGATCGTGGTGAGCCACCAGGGGAAGATTGACGTAAGAAGCGATCACGAGGGAACCACCTTCACGGTTCTTCTCCCGAGAGAGGAAACCGCAGTTCGTTCCGGCGCTCGTCCGGCGGCGGAAAGCCCGTGCGGCGCTTCCGCGCGGACGATCGGAACGGGAAAGAAGAACGAGGAATCGCCGTCATGACGTCCTCCCGTATCCTAATCGTGGACGACGAAGAGAGCATGTGCCAGTTCCTCTCCATCATGCTTCGCAAGGAGGGGCACGAGGTTCGAACGGCCGGGTCGGGGAAGGAAGCGCTCAAGGCGGTCGCTGAGGAGCCGTTCGACATCGTGATCACCGACATCCGCATGTCCGGCGTCGACGGGCTCGACGTGCTTTCGGGCGTGAAGGAGATCGATTCTTCGCTCCCCGTGATCATCCTCACGGCGTACGCGTCCCAGGAGACCGCGATCGAGGCGGTGAACCGCGGCGCGTTCTATTACCTGACGAAACAGGCCAAGAACGAGGAGATCAAGCTCGTCATCCGGAAGGCGCTCGAGCACAGGAAGCTCCGCGTGGAGAACCGCCTTTTGAAGAGGGAGCTGCGACTTCATCACGATACCCGGAAGGTTGTCGGCCGAAGCCCGAAGATGGAGGAAGTCTACCGTCTCGTGCAGCGGGTCGCGGCGTGCGATTCGACCGTGCTGATCTATGGCGAGAGCGGGACGGGGAAAGAGGTGATCGCTCGCGAGATCCACTTCGCGTCGGCGCGCGCGGATGGCCCGTTCGTTTCGATCAATTGCGGCGCGCTTCCGGAGAGCCTTCTGGAGAGCGAGCTCTTCGGACACGTGAAGGGATCGTTCACCGGGGCGGTGCGCGACAAGGAGGGGCTTTTCGCCGTGGCGAACGGAGGGACCTTCCTTCTCGACGAGGTCGGAGAAACGACCCCGGTGATTCAGGTGAAGCTCCTCCGCGTCCTTCAGGAACGCGAGATCATCCCGGTCGGCGGCACCCGGCCGATCAGCGTGAACGTCCGCCTCATCGCGGCGACGAACGCGGATCTCGAGGAAAAGATTCATGAGGGAACCTTCCGGGCGGATCTCTTCTATCGTCTGAACGTCATCCCGATGCACGTCCCGCCCCTCCGCGAGAGGAAAGAGGACATTCCGATTCTCGTCGATCACTTTCTGAAGCGCTTCGATGCGGAGGGAAGGAAGCGGATCACGCCCGAAGCGATGGAGATCCTGCTTCATTACGGGTGGCCGGGGAACGTGCGGGAGCTCGAGAACATCATGGAGCGCATGGTGATCCTTCACGACAAGGATCTCATCACGCCGGACGATCTTCCGATGCGCGTGCGGAGCCGCGCGGAGAGCAGCCCGATCGACGAGGCGGATCTCTCTTCCCTCACGCTCGAGGAGTTGGAGAAGAGGCATCTCATCCGCGTGCTCGAGGAGACCGGGTGGCAGAAGCGAAAGGCCTCGTCGATCCTCGGCATCAACACCTCCACGCTCTATCGAAAGCTCCAACGCTACGGCCTGGAGAAGTGAGTCGTGCCGGGCACGTGTGACCGGCGCACGGCTCTCGTTGCGTTTTGGCCCCGCCGGTCGCATTCTGCGATGAAGCCTTCTGTCCATTCCGTGCGCAGGAGAGGCCTCGTTCGTTAACGCGTTGGATGGGAACGGATTCCATGCGCTCTTTCCGGTTCCCCGCCTGGCATGGGCTTTGCTCCATCCACCCGTCGGAGAGCAAAAGGGTACGGGTCCCGGATCTTGAGAAAACCGGAGACCACCTTGGGAAGAGCAACAACGGATCCCGGGACCCGCCCACAACCGAAGGCTCGAAGGGGGGTACGACCATGAGAGGACAGAAGGGCTTCACGCTGATCGAGCTGATGATCGTCGTGGTCATCATCGGGATCCTCGCGGCGATCGCGATCCCGAACTTCGTCTCGATGCAGAGCCGCGCGAAGGAAGCGGGTGTGAAGGGGAACCTGCACACGGTACAGCTGGGATTCGAGGACTTCAGCGTTCTGTCGGACGGCGTCTATCCGGTGAACGCGGCGAGCGTCTACGGGGGCGCGGGAACGACCCTCGAGAGCCTGCTTCCGGATTGGGACGGGGTCGCGGGCGGCGACTTCCCGCGGAACCCGTTCGATGGGCTCGAGACCCCGTTCGCGTGGGGCGCGGCCGCGGCGGGTTCGTCCGGCGCGTGCGCGGCGACGACCGCGTTGGTCGGCGGCTACGTTCTCGAGGCGCGTGGCAAGGACATCGCGACCTACATCCTCACGCTAAAAAACTCCTAATCGGCGGCGGGCCGTAAGGTGTCGGGCCCCGGGAGGGGCCCGACGCCGAGGCCGTCGCCGGTCGTCTGATCCCGCCCGGGGTCCTCCGACCTCACACCACCGATCCGCACCGGACCCCGGCGGGGTCCTTTTCTTATGCAAATGTTTGCCGATACGCGGGGAGAGAGAAGCCACCCGCCGTGGGTGCGTTCTCGAATGGCGGGTGGCGGCGGCAGGAAGGGACGGATCCGATCCTGTGGGAACGGAAGGCTCCGGAGCCGAGGGGCGGGGCTCGCTTGCTCAAACATGCCGCGCGGGCCGCGGTCCTCACCCAAGTGTTCGTTCGTAGCGGGATCGGTGCGGCCCGCGCGGCAACTCGCCGCTCTGCCCCGCCCCCCGTCTCCGGAAGGAGACGGAGCGCGGGGTTCGGCTCCCGCCGTCAGACGGTGAGAGCACGGCGGGTGGCGGCCACGGGCGCCTGCTCGCGCGCAGGCCACCAAGTGCGTAGGCGCGACTGGCCGGAGCGCGAGCGGGCTGTGGCCGACACGACTGAGCCGGGGCTCCCCGTCGCGAAGAGCGACGGGGTGGCGAGGAAGCTCCTTCGCGCATGCGGCGCGAAGGAGTGACCCGCCGAACGAGAACGCAACCACGGCGGACGGCCCAGCTTGAAGGATGAAGGAGCGTAGAGAGGTGATCCGACTCGACGGGGTCCGGAAGGTTTTT
This sequence comes from Candidatus Eisenbacteria bacterium, assembly GCA_016867715.1. Lineage (NCBI taxonomy): Bacteria > Candidatus Eiseniibacteriota > Candidatus Eiseniibacteriota bacterium. The sequence goes on from VGIW01000001.1 coordinate 79,853, forward strand.
CGGAGCGACTTTCTGCGACGCAAGAAAGAAGTCCTTCGCGGTCTCTCGTTCCATGTGGAGCGCGGGGAGACCTACGCGCTTCTCGGTGAGAACGGGGCGGGGAAGACGACGACGATGAAGATCCTTCTCGGGCTCGTGCGCGCGGACGGCGGCTCCGCGATGATTGGGGGGATTTCATCGACGAATCCGGAATCCCGCCGCGGGCTCGGCTTTCTTCCCGAACATCCGTACTTTCTTCCACACCTCACGGGGGAGGAGCTCGTCCGTTACTACGGGCGCCTTTCCGGGCTTTCCGCCCGGGAGGCATCCGCCGCGACGGACCGCCTTCTCGCGCGCGTTCGTTTGGAGTCGGCGCGCGCGCGGCGCATCCGGACGTACTCGAAGGGGATGCTCCAGCGCCTCGCTTTCGCGCAAGCCCTGGTCGCGGACCCGGAGGTTCTTGTCCTCGACGAGCCGCTCTCCGGGCTCGATCCGGTCGGAAGGAAAGAGATGCGCGAGCTTCTTTTGGACCTCAAGCGAAGGGGGACGACGATCCTCTTCTCCTCGCACATCATCGAGGACGTCGAGAAGCTCGCCGATCGCGCCGGGTTCCTTACGGACGGGGCGATCGGCCTCGAAGCGGACGGCGAAGGGAACGAGCGGATCGAGGTCTTCGCCGAGGGGGTGGACGCGGAAGCGGTGGCCGCGGCGGCGATCGAGGCGGAGAGGATCGCGAACGAAGGAGAGCGGCTTCTCATCACGCTCCGAAGTGAGAGGGACCTCCCTCGTCTTCGGGATCGGCTCCGCTCCCGCGGGGGACGAATCGTGCGCGTGGAAAAGCGGCGCGAGACCCTCGAGGATCTCTTCGTCGAGAACATCTTGTCCAGGCCCGGTGCGCGGGATCCGGTGTAGGAAGGAACGGCATGCGCATCGTCCAGGTCGCCCTGCACACGCTGAAGGAAACGACGCGCGACCGGGTCTTCGCCGCGTCGATCCTCTTCGCGGCTCTCCTCATCGGCGGCTCCGTGGCGGTGAGCCCGCTTGCCGCCGGGCAGCAGGACAAGGTCGTGAAGGACATCGGGCTCGCGTCGATCGCGGCGATCGGGGTTTTTCTCGCGGTCTTCGTCGGCGTCTCGCTCGTTCACCGAGAGATGGAGCGACGAACGATCGTCACGCTTCTCGCCCGACCGATCGGGCGGACCGATTACTTGATCGGGAAGTATCTCGGCATCGTGCTTACGCTCGCCCTGAACACGGCCGCGATGGGGACGCTCTTTCTCCTCTTGGTTCACTTCCACCTCCGCACGCTCGCCGCGGGGCACGTCGCCGCGATCTACATGATCGGCGTCGAGCTCGCGGTGATCGCCTCGTTCTCGGTCCTCTTCTCGGTCGTCTCCTCGCCGGCGCTCGGAGGGCTTTTCACGCTCGCCCTCTTCTTCGTCGGGCACCTCGCGGAAGATGTCCGCACCTTCGCCTCGATGCTCCCCGCCGGCGCGGGAAGAACCCTCGCGGAAGCGCTCGCGTTTCTTCTCCCGAATCTCGAGCTGTTCAACGTGAAGGGGATGGCCGTGTATGGGAAGCCGATCGGGGCGGGGCTGCTCCTCTGGGCGACCGCCTATGCGTGCGGGATCATCGTCTCATCGCTCCTCGTCGCATCGGTCGTCTTTCGGCGAAGGGATCTCCAATGAGACGCGCGCGCCGGGCGGAGACCGCGCTCTCTCTTCTCGTTTCTCTCACTCTTCTCTTCGGCCTCAACCGGTTCGTCGCGCCGGCCGCGGAGGCTCGGCGCGCGGCGACGACGCTCGAACAGGAGCTCGCGTTCTATCCCTCGGGCCGAATGTTGAAGCCGCTCGCCTCCGGCTTTCATAACGCGCTCGCCGACATCCTCTGGCTCCGCGCGATCCAGTACTACGGCGAGCACCGGAAGACGGATCTCGTGTTCGACAAAGCGGCGCATGTCTTCCGGGTTCTCACCGACCTCGATCCCCACTTCGTGGAAGCGTACCGCTTCGGAGCGCTCGTCGTCGTCGAGGACGCCCGCGATCCGAAGTCGGGGTACGCCCTCCTCCGCAAGGGGATCTTAGAGAACCCGGAACGATGGGAGCTTCCCTTCGATCTTGCCTTCCATCACTTCCTCCAGGGCGAGCACGGATGGGCGGCTTCGTACTTCCGAAGGGCGGCGCGGCTGAACCCGGAAAACCAGCGGGTCGCGCGCTTCGCGGCGTTCGCGGAGAAGAGACGGGGGGGACTCGACGCGTCGGAGGAGATGTGGCGAGAAATTCTTCGGACGACGGAGAACGAGCGTTTCCGCGAGGCCGCGGAGGCGGCGCTCCTCGGGATTCAGGCGGCGCGGGACACGACCGCCCTGGCGGAGGCGGCGCGGAAGTTCCGCGATCGGACGGGGATCTTCCCGCGCTCGCCGGAGGCGCTCGTCCGCGCGGGCCTTCTCGCGCGCGTGCCGCCCGAACCGTTCGGCGAGCGCTACGTGATCCATCCGGTCACCGGGGAAGTGCGGTCGCTCTTTCTTCTCGCGCGCGAAGTTCGACGCGATCTTCATGTCCTGCAGATCGTCGTCGAGGCGTTCCGCGAGGCTCGGGGACGATCGCCGGCGAACCTGGAGGAGCTCGTCGTGGCGCGGATGTTGGAGGCGATCCCCTCTCCGTGGGGGGTCGAGTACTTCCTCGACGACGCGTCGGGCGGGGTTGAGGCGCGTTCCGCGGCGGCCGGGCTCGATCTCCGGGACTCGCGCCGCGGGACGGACGGGAGGGAACGCGCGTGAAGTCGCTCGTCGCGGTTCTCCCTCTTCTTCTCCTCGCCGGAGTCTTTCTTCTCTTCTTCCTCCCGTGGGCGGCCGCCCGCTTCACGCGGGTCTTTCGAGGGAAGGCGCAGCGCGCCGACGAGACCGCGCTCCTTCTCGGAACCGTTCAGGAGATGCTGAGCGGAATTCGGGCGAGCGAGAGCGATCTTCGCGACCTCTACTCGAGGGCGGAGCGCCGCGCGTCGTTCCTCGAGCGCTACCATCAGGGAATTCTCGAATCGCTGAAGACCGGCGTGGTCGCGTGCAACCGCCGCGGCGAGATCGTTTCGCTGAACCGCGCCGCCGCCGACATCCTTCGGATTCCCGCCTCCAAGGCGCGCGGGAAGCCTCTCGATGGTCTTCTCGGGCCGGGCCATCTCTTCACGCGGATGCTCGGCGCCGTCGCGCGGGGAGAGCCGGTGGAGGACCGCGTCGAGCTCGAAGCACGCCGGGAAGGGGAGGAACCGCTCTTCGTGGAGCTTCGCACGTCGATCCTTTATGGCAAAAGCGGCCAAGCGGTCGGCGCGACGTTTCTCTTGGACGACGTGAGCGAGAGAAAGATCCTTCGCCGGAGAATCGCGCTCAAGGAACGGCTCGCGGCGATGGGCGAGATCTCCGCGGGGATCGCCCATGAGTTCCGGAACGCTCTCCACTCGCTCGGCGGCCTCGCGAAGTTGATCGCGCGGCGCGCCGAGGGGGACGAGCGGGTCGAGCCGCTCGCCCGCGAAATCCTGAACGAGACGGCGAGGATGGAGAGGATCTTGCACGAGCTTCGTCTCTTCGTGAAGCCCGAGGAGCTCTCGATCGAGCCCATCGTCCCGGCGGAGCTCATTCGGTCGGTTCTCGTTCCGTTCGTCGAGGACGCGGGCGCGCGGGGGATTCGCGTCCGAATGGCCGCGGCGTCGGATCTGCCGGAGATCCGCGCCGATCGCGCTCTTCTCGCGCAGGCTCTCCGCAACTTGGTTCGGAACGCGGTGCAAGCGATGGGTTCGGCGGGAGGCGTGGTGACCGTGCGAGCGTCGGCGCACGGGCCCGTGCGCGGACCGATCCGACAGGTCGTGATCTCGGTGACCGACACGGGTCCGGGAATCCCGGAAGAGATCCGCGCGAAGATCTTCACTCCCTTCTTCACGACGAAGCCGGAAGGAACCGGGCTCGGGCTCGCGCTCGTCGAGAAGGCGATGGCCGCTCACGGAGGAAGCGTCGATCTGGAGAGCGCGGCGCTCCGAGGGACGACCTTTACCCTCTCGTTCCCCGCGGGGGGGCGGGAAGCGGCCGAGACGGGTCTCTCCGCGCGCGAGGATCGATCGCGCGTGTGCGGATCGCTCGCCGCCGCCGGCGGTCCTTCGAATCAAGTGGAGGAGGGGAGGCGATGACGGAGAAGAGGATCCTCGTCGTGGAGGATCGCGCGGGGACGCGCAAGATGCTCGAGGGGACGCTCGCCGACGAGGGATATCGGGCGGTTGCGGTCCCGACCGGCGAGGAGGCTCTCCGACGCCTCGAGGAGGAGAGCTTCGATCTCGTTCTCACCGATCTCGCCCTTCCCGGGATCGACGGCCTTCGAGTGCTGGCGGCGTCGAAGGAGAGCGATCCGCTCGCGCCGGTCATCGTGATGACCGCCTATGGAACGATCGAGAACGCGGTGCGCGCGATGAAGGAAGGGGCCTACGACTTCGTCGTGAAGCCGGTCGATCCGGAGCGCCTTCTCCTTCTCGTCCGGCGCGCGGCGGAGCGGCGGACGCTCGAGATCCGGAATCGCGGGTTCTCCTCGGCCGAGGCGCCTCCGGCGATCGTCGGCAAGAGCGCGGCGATTCGGAAGGTCCTCGATCTTGCCGACAGGGTCGCGCCGAGCGACGCCGCGGTGCTTCTCTCAGGCGAAAGCGGAACAGGCAAGGAGCTCTTCGCCCGAAGAATTCACCTCTCGAGCGCGCGCGCCGGGCATCCGCTCGTCGCGGTGAATTGCGCCGCGATTCCCCGCGAGCTGGTCGAGGCGGAGCTCTTCGGCGCCGAGAAGGGAGCGTACACCGGCGCGGACCGGCTGCGGGTCGGGAAGTTCGAGCTCGCCGACGGGGGCACGATCTTCTTCGACGAGATCGGCGAGCTCTCGCTTCCGCTCCAATCGAAACTGCTTCGAGTGCTCGAAGGAAAGACGGTTGAGCGGATCGGCGGGTCGCGCGCGATCCGAGCGGATGTCCGCCTCATCACCGCTACGAACCGGGTTCTTGAGGATGAGGTGCGCGCCGGCTGCTTCCGAGAGGATCTCTTCTATCGCCTCAACGTCTTTCCGGTCCGGATTCCGCCGCTTCGGGAGAGGAGAGAGGACATCGCCCTTCTCGCGGGGCATTTCCTCGCGCGGTTCGCCGCCGAGATGCGGAGAGACCGGATCGCTCTCTCGGCGGACGCGCTCCGCGCTCTCGAGGAGTACGACTGGCCGGGGAACGTTCGGGAGCTCCGGAACGTGCTCGAGCGCGCGGTCATCCTCGTCGAGGGAGACACGATCCCGGCCGAGCTCGTCGTTCCGCGCGCGAGAACTTCCCGAACCGACGACGAACGTTCCGCTCTCGCCGCGACCGATCTTCACGCCGCGGTCCGCGAGACGGTGCGGCGGGTCGAGGCGGATCTCATCGGGCGCGTGCTTCGGGACTGCGGAGGGAACAAGAGCGAGGCCGCCCGGCGTATGAACATCAGCTATCGATCGTTGTGGTCCAAAGCAAGGGAGTATGGTCTGGAATGAAACCCCTCGCGGTTCTATGCGTTGCGTTGGTCTTGTTGGCCGCCGCTTTCCCGGCCGAGGCGACCCTCTCCCATCCCGAGCGGGTGGTCGCGGGCGTCTGGCGGCTCCCGTTCTTCTATCTTCCCGACGAGCCGCTTTCGCTCCCCGCGTCGATTCGGTGCGTCCAGGGGGGCGTCACAGCCGAGGTTCCGCTCGACTCGCTCCCGAGACTGGGAGGAGGACCCCGCTACGGGGCGTTCGTCGAGGAGCCGCTCCTCACCGCGAAGCCCGGAACAAAGGTGCGCGTGGAGGTTCTTCTCGGGGACTCCGTCGTCGAGTCGGCCGCGATCTCGGTGGAGGCGCGCCCCTCTCTCGCGCGGATCGTCTCGATTGACGAGGAAGGGGGAGTCGCGCTCTGGGCCGAGGACGGCGCGGGCGGTCTCGAACCGCTCGAGCGGGCGCTGGCTCCGTCGGTGGTGCGCGAGGTTCTACTTTTGCGGACGCGCGAAGGGGACGCGCGGATCGTCGGCGCGACCGACGACGGGGAGGCGATCGTCTGGAAGTGCGATGGACCCCTGCTGGAGATCGCGCGCCGGCCGCTTGGCGGCCGCCCCAGCTCGGCAGCCGCAGGATCGAATCCCGGAGAGGGCTTCTTCGGACTCCTCGACGGCCGCATCGTGCGGATCGCGCTCCGCGGATCGGCGGAGCCGGAAGTGATCGCCTCGGCCGACGGGATCCCGACGAGCCTCGCCCTCGGCGATGCCGACGGGGACGGGATCGAGGATCTCGCCGCGACAGTCCTCGAGGTCGAACGATCGAACCTCGTCGTGTGGCGCGGCCAGGAGCGGGGAGGGTTCGACCGGGAGCATCCGACCGTCATTCTTCTTCCCGGGACGGGACGGGCGGTTCTTTTCGCTTCCTTGAGGCGCGAGCCGGAGCTCCTTCTCCTCCTTCATGCGGCGGATGTCGATCTCTCAGGCGTTCTGGTCTGGAGTCTCTCGGGGCAGGATTCGGTGCGCGTGCTCGACCTGCCGGGGATCTCGGAGAAGAGCGTGCATCGCTTGGTGAGCGGCGATTGGAACGGCGACGGGATCGGCGATCTTGCCGTGCTGACTGGAGGAGCGCGTTCCCTTCTCGAGTTCTTTCTGATGGACGAGGACGGCTCCGTGGGCCGCCCCGCCTGCGCGGTCCCGGTCTCGGGCCCCGAGGTCGATCTTCTCGCGGTCGATCTCGACGGGAGCGGGGCGGAGGATCTCGTCGCCGTCGAGGGGGCGTTTCACGTCTGGCTCTCCGACGGTTCGGGGCGGATGACGGCGCTGCCGCACACGCCCGAAGGCGCCCCCTCGCGGGCGGCGCGACTCGGCCCGCCCTAGTCCCGTTCGGCAGATGTTTGCCGACCCTCGGAAACGAGATGCAGGAAACCGGTGAAATGCCCTTCGAGAGAAGGGGAGGAGATCAACAGAAACCGTTGGAATCAAAGTCGATCGCTCGAATGTCCTCGGGCCGACGGTCCGGGAATGGAAGTTGCCCGGATCGACGGGCGGGAGGTCCGACGATGCATGCGAAGACGGTTCGCGGCCGGAGCGGGTTCTCGCTCATCGAGATGATCCTCGCGATCGCCCTTCTTGGGTTCGCGTTCCTCGGAATGGGGAAGCTCTTTCTCGCCTCGTCGGAGCACGCGAAGCAGGGGCGGCACGATCTGATCGCCCTGAACACCGCAAACGAGATCCTCGAGCGGATGCACGCGGTCCCCTTCGAAAGCGTGAAGCCTCTTTTCGACGGGATCGACACGCGGCAGCAATCGACGATCCCGACCGAAGCGCGAAACTGGGCGGTCCACCTCCGCGAGCACCTCGGGCCGACCGCGTGGGCGACGGTCTCGGTCCTCGACGAGAACGACAACACGGCGCTCCCGCGCGGGCTGGTCGAGGTCGACATCCGGACCTCGTGGACCGAGCGCGGGCGGGAACGAACCGTTCAGACGAGCACCTACGTCGTTCGGATGGGGAGCTAGCCATGACGACGCGAAGAAATCCCGGAAACGAGAGGGGCTCGGCCCTCGTCCTCACCCTTCTTCTCCTCACGGCGCTCTCGCTGATGGGGATGACGCTCGCGCTCCTCTCGGGGACCGACCGGCGAGTGGCGGCGTACGACCGCGAGAGCATCGCCGCCCTTCACGCGGCCGAAGCAGGGATCGCGATGGCGAAGAGGAACATCCAAGACCGGGCGATCACGTTCGACGACGAGAACGGAAACGGATATCCGGATTTCCGCCTCGTGGACACGCTCTCCTGGGGCGGGCGCTACGATGTCTTCGGCGAGTCGAACCTGCCCCTCGGAAGCGGCGCCTCCCCCTACTCGGGAAGCAAGTTTCTTCTCGCGGCCGAGGGGCGCTCGCGCGACGCGGTCCGTCTCGTCGAGGCGGAGATCGAGCACGATTCCTTCCTCAAGTACGCGCGCTTCGTGGAAAGCGCCGGGACCGCGTACGAGTGCGGCGCGGTGCTCACCGGCGAGGTGTACATCGGCGGGACGCTCGGTCTTCCGAGCAGCTGTCCTTCCGGCTCGAAGGTCGTGTTTCTCGAGATGGTCGCCGCGACGAACGGCATCACGAACAAGTCGAGCGCGGTCTTCCACAAGGGCTACACCGATTCGGCGAGCGCGATCGATCTCGAGAGCTCGGTCGACTTCACGCTTCTCCGGAACAAGGCGAAGGGGCTGGGGAGCGAGTGCGACTGCGAGGGGAGGGGAAGGATCGGTCTCTATATGGGCTGGAATCCGCTCGGTGTCGGAACGAACGGCACGATCGATCTGTCGCGTTTCGATTTTTCGTTTCCCGATCCGGTGACGTCCGACACGATCATCCGCTACAACGGAAGCCCTGTGATCGACCAGACTACCGGGGTCCCGATGCTCGCCTCCGATTTCAACGGCGTGATCTTCTACGAAGGGGACGGCTTCGTTCGCGGCACGATGGACGGCGTGAGCGCGACCGGGCTTTGCGTGTTCGCGACGGACGACATCTTCATCGAGGGGAACATCCTCACCGGGCACACCGGTTACGACGAGACGACCCGGCTTCCGGACCACTCGGGGGATCCGGTCAACATCGGGCTCGTCGCGTACGACTACGTCTACTTCGGGAACGTGAGCCGCGTCGTCACCGTCGACGCCGCTCTCTTGGCCGTGCGCGCGAACTGGCGCGTCTACAACACGAGCTTCTCCGCGCACCCGCCGGCGCCGCCCGGCGCCTACGATCTCGATCAGGACGGCATCGTCGGCGAGTCGCCGCAGAACCACGATCCGAACCCGGGCGAGGGCTGGGACGAGATCATCACCGCCTCGAACCAGAACAAGACATGGGTGATGAACATCAACGGCCCGATCATCACGCACGACGGCGGATCCGCGTACCCTTGGAACGCTTCGACCGTGCTCGCCGACGCGGACGGACCGACCCGCCGCTACAACTACGACATGGACATCACCGACTTTCCGCCTCCGTGCTTTCCGGTTCCTCTCAACCTATGGAAGGACTTCGCGTGGGCGGAAAAGTACGACTCGAGGAACTGACGATGAGGAGAAATCAACGAAGGGGCTTTAGCCTCGTCGAGCTGATGGTGGTCGTCGGCATCATCGGCCTCGTGATCGCGGCGACAGCCGTCCCGGCGGTGAAGACGTGGAAGCGCGCCGATCTCGATCGGAACGCCAACCGGATCGCTGGAACGATGCGCCTCTGTCGCCAGAAGGCGATCTGGAAGCGCGTCCCCTACCGGCTGACGATCGACCCCGCTCGCCGGCTCTTCTACTCCGAGCGGAGCGATTCGGCGAGCGTGTGGGTTCTCGATCCGCCCGAGACGACATTCGTCGATCGGGGAATCTCTCTTTCAGTGACCGCGGGCGGGAGCCCGTCGAACCGCGACCTCGTCTTCGAGGGGCGGGGAACGGTGGCGAGCGGGGACGCCCCCGCGACGGTCCTCTTCTGGAACGACCGTGCGGAGAGCCTCGCGGTGCAGATCATTCGGACCGGAAGGGTCCGCCTTGCGAGGAGGGGATAGCCATGCTGGGAAGACGCGGGTTCACGCTCATCGAGATCGTGGTGGCGCTCTTCGTCCTTGCCGCGGTTTCCGCCTTCTCGTATCAGATGCTGGTGAGAGCGCAGAATGCTTTTGAGACGCAAAGGGATCTCGTCGAGGCGCAGGAGAACGCGCGCGCGGCGATCGGAGAGATCACCACCGACCTTCGCCAGATCAGCTACAGGAAAGACGCGACGCAGCCTTCAGTCATCTTCGCCGGAATCGACTCGATCGTTTTCGTCGCGGATCTCTACGACACGATCCCGGGCGCGGAGATCGTCTCGATCCATCTGACGCCGACCCTCGATTCGGGGACCGCGAACCCGAGCGACCGTCTGATCGAGCGGGTCGTCTGGGACACGTCGGGGACGCAGGTCCTCGCCGGTCCGATCGCCTACGGGATCTCGGACAGCGGGCTCACGTTCTTCTACTACGACCGGGACGGCACGCCGATGACCTTCCCGATCGGACAACCCGAGCACATCGGAGAGGTCGAGGTCGCCCTCACGGCCCAAACCGCACGCGCGCGGAGGGAGGTCGGCTACCAGGACGTGATCGTGACCTCGATCGTCTATCCGCGGAACCTCCCGTTCACCCCGCCGATGCCCAGGCCGAACCCGCCCGGGTGCGGCTCCCTGACAAGCCCGAACTGCGAGTCGCTGACGATTCCCTGGACGACTCCGACGCAAAACACAGACGGGAGCGCGCTCGCCTTCAACGACATCGCCCACTTCTCCGTCTACTTTGGAACGCGCCTCGATTCGATGAACTTGGATACGAGGCTGGCCCGCAACGTGAACATTTGGACAGTGAAGAGCCTGATCGCGGGCCTCTCCTACTATGTCGGTGTGACCGCGACGAGCACGGCCGGCGTGGAGAGCGCGCTCTGCGCGCGCCAGGGAAACGTCGGGGCATCGGCTCCCCCGCGCGCCCCCTCGTCGATCGCCGGAAGCGGCGGGATCGGGGCGATCTCGCTCGCGTGGTCCCGCGTCCTGGAGGACACGCTCGGGAACACGATCACCGCCGAAGTACGATACAGCGTCTATCGAGGAACGTCTCCCGGGGTCGCGCTCGTCTCGGGGAACCGGATCGCCGCCGACCTCGTCGACACCACCTACACCGATCTCGTTTCCGACTCGTGCGTGACGTACTACTACCGGGCGACCGCGAAGGCCTGCGGATGGGAAGGTCCGGGATCGGGCGAGGTGGCCTTCTCGCTTCCGGCTCGCCCCTCATGCCCTCCGTCGGTCGAGGCCGAGGAGGGGGCGGTCGCGGGTCAGATCGTGGCGAGGTGGTCGCGCCCGACGACGCGCGCCGACGCGACCCCTCTTCTTGAATCGGACATCGCGGGTTATCGGATCTTCTACTCGTTGGTACCCGGGGCGTACTCAGACTCGGTGAGCGGGGCCGCGGGCGTTCTCGAGAAGACCTTGAGCGGGCTCCAGGATTGCGCCACGTACTACGTGAACGTGGCGGCGATCGACAACTGCGGCACGCTCGGGGTCTTGTGCGGCGGGCGTGAGGCGGCGGCGCGAACATCCGCGCCTTGCAACGAGTACGTTCCCGCCGCACCGGCCGGTCTCGCTCTCGTCTCCGGCGACAGGCGGATGGAGCTCACCTGGCCGGCGAACCGCGCGGACTGCGACCTCGACGGCTACTTGGTCTACTACGGACGTGCGGCAGGTCAGTACAACGGGACCGAGGCCGCTGAAGGATCCTCGCCGGTCTTCGTGGACGCCTCGGCGGCGCACATCGACTCGAGCACTGGCTTCTTCGTTCTGACGACCCTCGAGCCGTGCACTCGCTACTACTTCGCGGTCTCGTGCGTGGACGTGTGCAGCCCGCGTCTCGAGAGCGCGCTTTCGCCGGAGAGGAACGAGCTTACGCAATGCGGGACGTGCGAGATCGAGAAGGCGTGCATCACGGAAATCGCCGAGGGCGCGTCGCAGGAACGGGTGCGCTTCCAGATCGGGAACGAAGGATCGACGAGCGTGGCGGTCGAGGAGATCCAAGCGGATTGGAGCGGGGGAGCATCGCTCCTCGAGGTTCTCCTCGGGGGGACGGCGATCTGGAAGCACGACGGGACCGCGGGCGCGGGCCCGAGCGGGCCGCAGAGCTCTCCCTCGAAGATCGACATCAATGACTTCTCGCTCACCCCGGACGACGACTTCGGCCGGCCGAAGGAGATGATCCTCGTCTTCAGCGCTGCCGCGACAGGGTCCGTGATCAACCTCACGTACGAGACCGAGGACGGGATGTGCACGATCTCTCTCTCGCCGTGCGCGCGCCTCTTCTCCGAGACGTTCACGCAGGCGGACGGACCGCCCGCGGGTTGGACGCCGAGGACCGGATCGAACTGGCGGGTCGTCTCCAACCAGCTCCGGACGTCGAGCGACGGGAGGATCACGCCCGACGCCCTCGGCTTCTCCCGCGGCGACTACACAGCGTCCGCTCGGGTGAAGGTCGAGGGGACGAGGATGAACCGGAGGGCCGGCTATTACGTCCGCTACCGGGACACCGGGAACTACTACCTCCTACTCATCCAGCCGTACTACAGCCGCATCGTGTTTCAGAAAAAGGTGAACAACGGCAGCCTCATCACCCTTGCCCAGAAGACCAGCGTCTCGATCGCCAACGGCCAGTACTACTCGCTCCGCGTTTCCGCCTACGGGAACACGTTCCGCGTCTGGTTCGAGGGGACTCTCATCGATTGGGACGGTGCCACGGGGACGGTGATCACGGACGCCTCGATCGCGACCGGCAACATCTGCATGTACGCATGGGACGCATCGTACGGCTGGTACGACGACGTGGTCGTCGAGCCGACCTGCGGTTGCGGAGGGGCGATTCCGTAGATGATTGCGGTCCAAGCGCGGCCGTCAAGTTCGACCGCGCGCGGCCGATCCTCAGGGGGAACCGGAGCATTGCGCTCCCGCGGGGGAAGGGAAGGATTCATGGGATTTTGGAAGGCTTTCCTCAAGATGGAGACGGGGCTCGTCGGCCTCGACATCGGGAGCCGGTCGATCAAGGCGGTGGAAGCCTCGCGGAAGGGAGGACGTCTCACCGTCGCCCGCTACGGAGCCGCTTCTCTTCCCCCGGACGCGATCGTGGACGGCGAGATCATGGACCGCGAGGTCGTGGTCGAGTGCATTCAGGATCTTCTCCGGGAGACCGGCATGCGCTCGCGCCATGTCGCCTCCGCCGTCTCGGGACGATCGGTCATCGTCAAGCGGATCACGCTCGACTCGATGACGACCGAGCAGGCGAGCGAGGTCATCTACTGGGAAGCGGAGCAACACATCACCTACGGGATCGATGAGGTCTCCCTCGACTTCCAGATCCTCGGGGAGACGGGCCAGGGGAAGATGGACGTCCTCCTCGTCGCGGCGAAAAAGGAGACGGTGGAAATGCACACTTCGCTCCTTCGCGACGCGGGCCTCGTCCCGGTGATCGTGGACGTCGACTCCCTCGCGGTGCAGAACGCGTTCGAGGCGAACTACGAGACGGACAAGAGCGAGAAGGTGCTTCTCCTCAACGTCGGGGCGTCGGTCACGAACGTGAGCCTTCTCACGGGAGGAGCGCCCCTCTTCACGCGCGACCTCTCGGTCGCCGGGAACGCGTTCGCGGATGAGATTCAGCGCATGCTCAGCGTGGACCGCGACGAGGCGGAGAAGATCGCCAGAAGCACGCGCGAAGAGGACCGGGAGCGGATCGGACCGATCCTGGACACGGTGGGCCAGGACCTTCTCCTTGGGGTGGAGCGATCCCTCTCGTACCTGAGAGGCGTATCCGGGTCGGCGGAGATCTCGCGAGCCCTTCTCTCGGGGGGCGGCGCGTTGCTTCCCGGTTTGCATGGATACGTTGCGAACCGGCTCGGGGTCCCGGTGGAGGTCGCCGATCCGTTCCGATCCCTCGATTTCGACGAGGCGCTCTTTCGCGAAGGCGAGAGGGAAGAAGTCGGCCCCTCGCTGATGGTCGCCGTCGGGCTGGCGCTTCGGTGAAGAAGGAGCACGGATGATTCGGATCAACCTGATCCCGCGCGAAGAGCGGGTCACGATCCAATCGGCGAGACCCAACTGGCTCCTGATCGCGGCCGTCGTTGGGCCGGTCTTCTATGCGTTTCTCCTCCTCGCCGTCGTGATGGTGCAGAACCACCGGTCGATCGTGTTGGACGAGCTCATCCAGCAGGAGGAGGCGGCGATGGCGCACTACGCCCCGGCTCTTCAGAAGATCGACACGATGACGCGCGAGAAGGCCGAGCTCGAAAGCCGCCTCGCCGCGATGGATGAGCTGGATGATTCGAGGCGGTTGCCCGTGGTTCTCCTCGAGACGCTGGCCCGCAGCGTTCCGCGCTTCCTTTGGATCGAGAGGATGGAGGAGGTGCTCGGGGACAGCCTCGAGATCGCCGTCAAGGGGAACACGTTCTCCAACCTGATCGTCTCCGACTTCATCGACCGCCTCGAGGAGAGCGAGATCTTCACGGTCGTCGACCTCGACCTCACGAAGGAGAACCGGATCGGCGAGACGAAGGTGGTGGAGTTCTCCCTCGTCGTGCGTGGGTCGCCGGTGCTTCCGGACGAGACGGAACAGGGCCTGGCGGCTCTCCCGGTTCGGGTGCACGGAGGCTAGGGGCCGATGAAGAAGATCGACATCCGCGACCGAAGCTCGCAGAAGATCGCGCTCGTGGTGATCCTCTTCCTCGGGCTGAACTACCTCTTCTTCTTCACCTCGTACCTTCCGTTCTTCTACATGCCGAAGAAGACGGCGATCCAGGAGAAGGAGAAGCGGTACGAGCATCTCGCGCTCCGGGTGGAGGAGGCGCGCCGCGCCGCGGCGGACCTCCCCAAGCTGGAGGCGGAGCTCGCGGAGCTGCACGGCCGTTGGAAGATCGCGATGAGCCACCTGCCGGAGAAGAAGGACATCGCCTCGCTTCTTCGCCGCGTCACGCTCTCGGGAGAGCGCGCGGGCGTCCGTTTCCTCCTGTTCGAGCCGCAAGAGGTCTCGAGCCGGGGAATCTACGACGAGCATCCGGTCCGCGTTCGGGTCGAAGGAGGCTACCACGGGATCGGTTCGTTCCTCGGGAACCTCGTTAATCTCGACCGGATCGTTCATGTGTCCGGGATCGCCCTTAAGGCGCATCGAACCGACGAAGCGGAGCAGGTCGTGCAAGGGGAGATGATCGTTTCCGCGTTCACCGTGCCGGCCGGTCGCGCGGATCAAGCCGTGGTCCGACCGAGCCCCGGAGGGGCTCCGGAGTCGTTGCGAAATGAACCTTCGCAGCACGATGAAAACGTTCCGAACGAGTAAGAGAAGGACGGCGCTTCTCGCTTCGGCGGCGGCCGTTCTCTTGGGGATTGCGTTCGCGGGGCCGCATCTGGCGGGCGCCGCCGGCGGGGGAGCCGGCTGGGTGGTGCGCCAGGTCGTCCGCGCCGTGGCGTACCGGAATGTGTCGCCGGAAGACGAAACGGCTGTCCTGAGCGCTCGGGTCCGAGTCGCCGCGCATCCCGGGGCGCCGTCGATCGAGCAGGCGGGTCTTCCTTCGGTCCCCGAAGGCGAACCGTCGGAGGAGCCCGCGCCCCCCGAGGAGCTTCCGGCGGTCGATCTCGTCACGCCTCTTGAGCAGGAGATAGAAGGCCGCCGGCCCGACCTTCCCTCGTATCGGACGTTCGGCCTTCGCGATCCGATGGTCCCGCTCGTGACGATCGACGGCGAGCAAGACGACGAGACACAGTTCAGCGTCTACCGGCTCACGCTCGTCGGCGTCGCTTGGAACGGAGAGCGGGTCGCGCTTCTCGAGGATCCTGCCCGCAAGAGTTACCTCTACCGCGTCGGGGAGTGGACGAAGGACGGCGGGCGTGTGACCGACATAACGGAGAACTCCATCACCTTCGCGCACGTGCGGTACGGAGAGATGACCCGGTTCACCCTCCGTCTCGAGGCGCCCAAGGAGGAGCAGTGATGAGCATGGATGCGGGCGGCGCGCGGAGAGCGCGCGCGGCGGTCGGGGGGCGAGGCCTCCTCGCGGTCGTCGGGATCTCGGGCCTGTTCCTGCTCCTCTCGCCGGTCCTCGCCGCGGACCCGTACGAGGAGCCGGGCATTCTCTCGCTTGATGTGCAAAAGGCCGAGATCGCAACGGTGCTTCGGACGATCGCGGACTTCAGCGGAAGGAACATCGTCGCCGGCCCGGAGGTAACGGGGCTCGTGACCGTTCGCATCCTCTCCGTTCCGTGGCGGAGCGCCCTCGACGTCGTGCTTAGGGCGAACGGATACGGGTGGAAGGAGGACGCGGAGGGGATCATCCGCGTCACGACGATCAAGAACCTCCAGAACGAGGACGTGGAAAAGGAGGCGGCCGAAAGAAGAAGGGAAGATCTCCTTCCTCTCCGAACCCGCGTCTTTCCCGTGAACTTCGCGAAGGCGGAGGAACTCAAGGACGCCGTCGAGACGATCCTCTCTCAGAGAGGACAAGTCCACGTGGACGAACGAACGAACGCCCTCCTCGTGAAGGACATCGATCTCAACCTCGATCGCATCGGCGAGCTGGTTCGAGAGCTGGATCTGGAGACGAAGCAGGTCGAGATCGTGGCGAAGCTCGTCGATCTCGACGCGAAGGTCTCGCGGGAGCTCGGCATCGAGTGGCTCGCCTCGGGGTTGAACAACCCGGCGATCGACGCAACGGCGGACGTAGCGGTCAACGCGGCGAGCCCGGCGCGCGCCGGGACCTTCTCGGTCGGAACGGTCGGGCCCGGAGGGAGCCTCGACGCGACCCTCACGGCGCTCGCCACACAGAACAAGGCGCGGATCATCTCGAACCCGCGGATCACGACGCTCGACAATCAAGAAGCATGGATCCTCGTCGGCAAGAAGATCCCGCTCATCGTTTCGGACCCGTCGGGGAACCCGATCACCGAGCTCACGACGATCGGAATCCAGATGACGGTGACGCCGCACATTCACGCGAACGGGAACGTGACCCTCGACCTCCATCCGGAGGTGAGCGATCTCTCCTCTCAGGCGACGGTGCAGGGCGGGATCATCATCGTCACCAGCGAGGCCTCCACGCGCGTGATGGTGGAGAACGGCCAGACCGCGGTGATCGGAGGCTTGATCCGCTCGAACACCTCCGAGGCCGGCTACGGAATCCCGTTCCTCAGGGATATCCCTCTTCTCGGTCATCTCTTCAGCTCCAGCTCGGAGGTCGAGGAGCAGCGGGAGTTGCTCATCTTCGTCACCCCGAGAATCATGGATCCCGAGGACCTCGTGAGCGGGAGCGAGACGTCGGAGGCGGAGCAGCGATGAACGGACTCCTCGGTCGATCGAGCGCTCTTTTCGGAATCGTGCTTCTTGCCGGCCTGCTTCTTCTGCCGGCCGGATGCGAGAACAAGGGATCGCTGCGTCCCTTCGAGCCGACCGATCTGCCGAACGCGTTCCTGTACGCGATCTCGGCCGACCCGAGCATGGTGGGTCTCGGCGGGAGGGAATCGACGATCACGGTGTACGTGGTCGACAGCGAGGGAAACCCGGTGGACGGCGTCGATGTGGCGTTCGCGAGCGACCTCGGGACAATCGATCGCGTCGCGCGGAGCGACACGGCCGGGGTCGCGAGGGCCGTCTTCCGAAGCGGAAACGAAAAGGGAACGGCGACGGTTGTCGCGTCGATCGGATCGTTCCAAGCAGAGGCGAAGATCCTTCTCGGAGCGAACGAGCTCGTCGTGGGAGCGAGCTCCGCGGTGGCGGACGGCCGCACGAAGGTGTCGGTCGCCGCACGGGTCTACCGCGTCGACGGCCGGGCGGCGGCGGAAGTGCCGGTCATCTTCGCGGCGACCGCCGGGTCGATCCCGGCGCTCGCGCTCACCGACTCGTCCGGCAACGTCCTCGTTCACCTCACCGCGCCCGCCAGTCGGACGGACGTCCAGGCCGAGGTCCGCGCGACCGTCGAGTCCGAGGACATCGGCGCGCCCGACGCCGGCGGAACGGAAGTCGTCGGGGTCGCCGTCGTCTCCTTCCGCGGGATCACGCTCTCCCTCGCCGCCGACGAGAGCGAGCTCGTCGCGTCCGGCTTCGACACGACTCTCGTTCGATGCCGCGTCGCCGAGACGGTGAGCAAGGTGCCGGTGGAGAATCTCGAGGTCTCTTTCGGAAGCGATCTCGGATCGATCGCGTCTTCCGCGCGCACGAACGCGAGCGGGACCGCGTCGGCGACCCTTGTGAGCGGGATCTACGCGGGGACCGCGAAGATCGTCGCGATCGTGGAAACGCTCCGCGATTCGACCTCGATCGAGTTCACGCCGCTCCAGCTTCTTCCGCTCAAGGCGACCCCGAGCGCGATCCTCGTCGGGGGCGCCCAGTCGATGATCTCGACGCGGATCCTGAACCGGAGCAACAACCCGGTCGAGGGCTTGCAGGTTCGCTTCGAGACCGATCTCGGCGTCATTCCCTCGCGCGCCGTCACCGACGCCTCGGGAGAAGTGGCCGTTCCGTTGACGAGCGGGGACTCGTCCGGAACTGCCACCGTGCACGCCTGGTTCGGATCTCTCTCCGTTGAGAAGTCGGTGCAGTTCAACCGACCGGTGGAAGAGCCCCTCCGTCTGACGGCGCTCGCCTTCGAGCCCCGATTCCTCGTCGCGGATGGAAGGAGCCGAGCGAAGGTCTCGACACGGCTTCTTAACGAATCGAACAACCCGGTCGTGGGTCGAACGGTCGCGTTCTCGACGACGCTCGGCGTGATCACGGAAGAGGGGATCACCGACACGAACGGCATCGCGTCGGCGTGGCTCACGAGCGCGGAGACGAACGACACCGCGGAGGCCTCGGTGACGGCGGAGCACGGGAACCTCGCCGTGTCCGCGACGTTCCCATTCTACCCGGCGGGAACGAGGGTTCCGAACGCGCTCTCTCTCTTCCCGGCCGCATCGAGCATTCAAGTCGCCGGTCTTGGAGGAAGCGAGAGCGTCCTCCTCACGGCGATCGCGCTGGACGAGGCGGGGGATACGATCGACGCCGGTTGGGACGTCGACTTTCGCATCCTGAATGGTCCCGGCGGCGGCGAGGTTCTCGTCTGGCCGGCTTCCGGATCGGGAAGCGCGATCACGGTTCCGATCGTCGGCGGCCGTGCGCGGGCGACGCTCACCGCGGGGACGGAGAGCGGTTTGGTTTCGGTGGAGGCGCGCGTCGGAGGCGGCGTCGTGGCGACGACCTCCGTGGCGATTGCCTCGGGGCCTCCTCTGTCCGCGGTCATCGGCATCGATTCGCTCACGGCGACCTACGCCGGAGGCGGTCTCTGGGGCTACGTGATCAGCGCGGCCGTTCGCGACGCGTACGCGAACCCGGTGACGGCGGGGACGCCGGTGACCGTGAGCGTGGTCTCCGGCGCGTGCGGATCGGCGGTCGTTCCGGAGGCGATGCAGATCGATGGGGCGGTCGTCGTGGGGAACACCCCCTCCTGCGGATCGGGGACCGCGCAAGCGGGGATCGCATACGCCTGTCTGACCGCGCCGTACGACGAGTTCGCGAGCTTCCCGAGCTTCGCCGTCGAGGTTCGCGCGGCGAGCGGGGTGATCGGGTGTCTTGCGATCGATCACGGGGGAACGGGGGCCGCGCCCGCGAGCATCGTGTTGGTCTCGGTGGAGGATAGCTCGATCGCTGTGGCGGGGGTCGGCGGCGACGAAACCTCGATTCTCGTCTTTGAGGTGCGGGATTCCGCGGGCCGTCCGATGCGCGAGGGGAACCCGACATCGGTCGCGTTCCAAATCGTCGCCTCGCCGGGCGGAGGTGCTTCTCTCTCTCGCGCGGCCGACACGACCGACGCGACCGGACGCGTCACGACGACCGTCCGGAGCGGGACGGCGAGCGGCGTTGTGAAGGTGCGCGCGACCTCCGGCTCGGCCGCCTCGGGAGTGGTCAGCCTCGCGATCCGGAGCGGGCCTCCGGACGCGGATCACTTCAGCATCGCCGCGGAGAAGGTGAACATCGAAGGGCTCCTTCGCTTCGGCATCGAGGACAAGGTGACCGCGTTCGTCTATGACATCCACGGGAACCCGGTGCAGCCGGGGACTGCGGTCTACTTCACGTCGCAGTTCGGCGGCATCCTCGGTTCGGCGGTGACGGACACGACCGGACGCGCGCAGTCGATTCTCTATTCGGCCGCGCCGCTCCCGACGTGCGCCGAGGGCGGGCTGGTGCCGGTGACCGCTCGAACCGTAAACGGTTTGAACCAGACGATCGAGGCGCGGATGAGCGTTCTCTTCACGGGACCGACCGTGATCTCGGCGTCGCCTTCGTCGTTCGCGGTCCCGAACGGAGGCTATGTGGATCTCGTCGTCTTCGTCCACGACGCGTGCGGAAACCCGCTCGTGTCGGGAACGTCGATCGAGATCACATCGAGCGGCGGCACGCTGGTCGGGAACACGAAGGTCACGCTTCCGGACACGCAGTCGCCCGGATACACGCAGTTCTGGGTGCGTCTCACCGACGACAGCGCGAACGAAACCGATCCGCCGGTCGGCGCCACGATCACCGTCGAGGTGACGAGCAAGAACGGCGACGCCGGCTACGTGATCTTCGGAACGATCGACTAGCTCGAGGGGGGAGATGGACAGATGAAACGCCGGTTGCTAGTCTCGCTCGGGGCGTTCCTTCTTCTCGCGCCTTCCGGCGCCTCGGGGACGTCGATCGGGGTCCCGATCGCCTACGGCGAGGGAGCGTATCTCGTCGGCTTCGAGGTCGAGTCGGTCGAGGAGACGATCGATCAGGAGACGTTCCGATCGACCCGTTACCTCGGGCGGATCTCGATGCGGGTCGCGGATCCGCTCGTTCTCTCGCTCCGGATCGGAGGATCGGAGATCGACGTCGGGTCGGATGTGCACGGGAAGCCGACCGTGTTCGAGGGGCGGCCGAAGCTCGCCCTCGGGATCGGCGCCGGATCGTTCTTCCCGCTCGCGCGGGAGGGGCTCGGCCTCTTCGCCGACGTGGGGGTTCTCTACACGCTCTCCTCGGGGAGGACGAGCTTCTCGACGACGATCCAATCGAACACGTTCCATGAGGAGTACGAGAATCGTTATCGGTGGATCGAGGCTCAGGCGGGCGCCGGCGTTCGAGTCGGCCTTCCGTTCGGGTCGGCGCACGCGGGGGTCCTCGCGCGCGGCGTCGACGGAGAGGTTTGGCGAGAGACGTACCAGGGGGGCGCCGGGGTCTCCGCGGGATCGGAGGAGTTCTCGCGCGCGGTCGCGCTCCACGGCCTCGCCGGGGTCGATCTTCGTCTCCCCGGCAGGTTCGTCCTTTCGATCGGAGGGAACGCGAGAAGCGCCGACGATTTCGGTTGGACGGTCGCGATCGCCGAGATCTCTCGCTGATCGGCCGAAGGCCGCTCCCTGTCCTTTGAATCAGAGCCCCTTCCCGGGCGGGGAGGGGCTTTCGCCTTGATCGACCGGATCGCCCTCGTCGGCATGATGGGCTCGGGAAAGAGCGAGGTCGGACGAGAGCTCGCCTCACGCCTCGGGTTGCCGTTTCACGATCTCGATGCTCGGATCGAAACGGCGGAGAAGACGTCGATCGCATCGATCTTCGAGAAGCGGGGAGAGGGGGCGTTCCGCGATCTGGAAAGGGCGCATCTCGTCGTCCTTTGCCGCGACGAGCGTGGGGTCCTCGCGACGGGAGGAGGGACGGTGCTCGACCCGGGGAACCGGGAGCGTCTCCGCGCGTGGGGGAGCGTGGTCTACCTCCGCGCGCGGGCGGAGAGCCTCGCGGCGCGTCTACGGGGGCAAGAGCCCGACGCGCGGCCGCTCCTGGCCGGCGCGCCGGCAGTGGAGAGGATCGAGGCCCTGCTCGCCGCCCGCGAAGCCTTCTACTATATGAGCGCCCACTTCGTTCTCGACACGGACGATCTTGTCCTGAACGATGTGGTCGAACGGGTTCGGCTCGCGCTTCGCATTCCTCCCGCATGACCGGTCCCCCCCGGGACGCGACACTCGAATTCCCTTGACCGGTCGCTTCCAATGCAAATAGAATCAACAACTTGAGGTGAACGGATGCGCATCATCGCGGGGTCGAGGCGGGGAGCGCGCCTCCACACCGGAAAGGCCGAAGGCTTTCGCCCGACCTCCGACCGTGTGCGGGAGGCGATCTTCGCCGTGCTCGGGGACGAGGTCGTCGGGCGGCTCGTGCTCGACCTGTACGCCGGATCGGGCGCCCTCGGCTTCGAGGCGCTCTCGCGCGGGGCCGCTCACGCGCTCTTCGTCGAGAAGAACCGCGCGCCGGCCGGCTGGATCGAGCGGAACGGACGCGCTCTCCGGTTCGAGGGAGCGTTCCGCGTCGTGCGCGGGGATGCGATCCTCTTTCTCAATCGGCGGCCGGAGGCCGCGGCGTGCGACCTCGTGTTCGCGGACCCGCCGTACGGGGCGGGTCTCGTGAGCCGAACGCTGGCGGCTCTCTCGGCGCTCCCCGGGTCGAGACGGGTCGTCGTCGAGAGGGACAAACGGGAGGCGCGCGGGGAGGCGGGAATCCCCTGGCGCGAGGCGGGCGCATACGGGGACACGGTGGTCGAGTATCTTCTGTTCGGCGAGGCGAAGGAGGAGGGTCGATGAGCAAGGTTCTTTATCCGGGAACGTTCGACCCGGTCACGAACGGCCACATGGATCTCATCGAACGGGGATCGCGGCTCTTCGATCGGATGGTCGTCGGGGTCGCGGCCGCCCATCACCGGGAGAAGACCACCTTCTCGGTCGAGGAGCGGGTCGAGATGGTGCGCGAGGCGACCCGAGGGAACCCCGCGGTGGAGGTTCTTCCCTTCGACGGGCTGCTCGTCGCCTTCGCCCGCGCGGTCGGCGCGCGGGCCGTTCTTCGCGGGCTCCGGGCGATCTCCGATTACGAGTACGAGACGCAGATGGCCTTCATGAACCGGAGGCTCGATCCGGGAGTCGAGATTCTCTTTCTTCCGGCGGACGAGAAATACACCTACGTGAATGCTTCGTTGGTGAAGGAGATCGCGCGGCTCGGCGGGAACGTCGCGGCGTTCGTCCCGCCGGTCGTTCTTTCCCGCATGACCGCGCGCATTCGCGGGGAGAAATGATGCGGCGCTGGGAACGTCTGTCGAACGAGGTCTTCTTCCGCTCGCCGTGGGTCTCCTTCGAGCACGACCGCTACCGCTTGCCGGACGGCGTGGAAGGAGACTACTTCTACGTGCGGTCGGCGGGAGCGGTGATGGTCGTTCCGATCGACCGGGAGGGGGGCGTCCATCTCGTCCGCCAGTACCGCTATCTTCTCGATGAGGACTCGCTGGAGTTCCCCGCGGGGGGGATGCGGGGAGGAGTCGATCCGGTCGAACAGGCGCGCGCGGAGCTTCGAGAGGAGGCCGGCTTCGAGGCGGGCGAATGGGAGCCCCTCGGGCGATTCGCCTCGTGGAACGGTGTGACGAACGAGATCTGCCACGTCTTTCTCGCCCGCGACCTCGCGCCGGCGGCGGGTGAGCCGGACACGACCGAGGAGTTCGAGAGGATCCGCGTGACGTGGGAGGAGCTTCTTCGCATGGCCGAGACGAACGAGATCTTCGACGGGATGACCCTTGCCTCGATCGCGCTCGCCCGGCGAGTCGTCGAGGGAGAGCGGGGCCGCGCGGAGGGCTAGGAAATGCCGACCTACGAATACGAATGCGAGAGGTGCGGCCATCGCTTCGAGCGATTCCAAAGCATCACCGAGAAGCCGGTGAAGCGATGCCCGGAGTGCCGGGGAAAGGTGAAGCGGGTCCTCTCGGGGGGAGCCGGTTTTCTCTTCAAAGGTTCAGGGTTCTATTGTACGGATTACCGGAGCTCCGAGTACCGGAAGCGCGCCAAGGAGGAGACGGGCGGCTCCTCGAAGGAGGACCCGGGAGCGGGGAAAGGGGCGAGCTCGAAGGAGCCGGGGAAGAAGGCCGAGAAGGAACGCCCGGCGAAGTCCCCGGCCTCCGAGTGAATCGGCGCGCTCCGGCCGCGGGGCCGTTGACACGCGCCGCGCGGTCCCGTACTCTTGCGTCCTCCACGGTTGCATCGTCCCGAAGAGGCCGGGCGTCGCCCCCCGGGAAACTGCGGGAGCGCCCGGGCTCGTCGAGGGCGCGGCGAAGCGCGTGCGCCGTTCACGGGAGGACGATCTGAACCGCTTTGTCGATCGCGCGATCATTCTTGTCGAGTCGGGCGCGGGCGGAAACGGATGCGTCAGCTTCCGGCGGGAGAAGAACGTCCCGCGCGGGGGGCCGGACGGGGGAGACGGGGGGAAGGGCGGGGACGTCGTCCTCGCGGCCGATCCGGGGAAGAGAACCCTTCTCGACTTCCGTTACGAGAGCCGCTT
This sequence comes from Candidatus Eisenbacteria bacterium, assembly GCA_016867715.1. Lineage (NCBI taxonomy): Bacteria > Candidatus Eiseniibacteriota > Candidatus Eiseniibacteriota bacterium. The sequence continues at coordinate 103,731 of VGIW01000001.1, forward strand.
TCGGGCCGGGCGCGGCGGGCACGGGAGCGGCGGAAACCGCTCGGGAAAGGACGGCGAGGACCGGGTCATTCCGGTTCCGTGCGGGACCCTCGTGCGGAACAATGAAGACGGTTCGCTCCTCGCCGACCTCGTCGCCGAGGGGGAGCGGGTCGTCGTCGCGCGCGGGGGGCGCGGGGGTTTCGGGAACGCGCGCTTCGCGTCGCCGACGAACCGCGCGCCGACGAGGGGGGAGCCGGGGGGCCCTGCGGCGCGGATCGAGCTCGCGCTCGAGCTCAAGCTTCTCGCCGACGCGGGGCTCGTCGGGCTTCCGAACGCCGGGAAGTCGACCCTCCTCGCGCGGGTCTCGGCGGCGCGCCCCAAGATCGCCGACTACCCCTTCACGACGCTCGTCCCGAACCTCGGCCTCGTGCGCGTCGGCCCGCTCGATTCCTTCCTTCTCGCCGACATTCCCGGTTTGATCGAGGGGGCGAGCGAAGGGAAAGGGCTCGGGCACGACTTCCTCCGCCACGTGGAGCGATGCCGCGTGCTGATCTACCTCATCGACGCGACGTCGGAGAGCCCGGAGCGCGATCTCGAGGTTCTCCGCGCCGAGGTCGGCAAGCACAAGCGGGAGCTTCTCGACCGAGCGAGCCTTGTCGTGTGGAACAAGATCGACGCGCTGCCGGAGATGAAGAGGAAGGCGTTGGAGGACGGGAATCGCCGGCTCATTTCCGCCGTCTCCGGCGAGGGGGTCGATGCCCTGATGGCGGAAGTGAACCGTAGGATTCGGGACGCGGAGGACGAGGGGGAATGACCGAGAGTTGGCTCGCGCTTCACTTGGCGCCCGGGATCGGGGACCGGAAGAAGCGGGTACTGGTCGAGAGGCTCGGCGGCCCGGAGGAGGTCCTTCGGCTCTCGCCGGAGGAGGTCGCCGCCGAGACCGCGTGCGGCGCGGTGGCGGCGCGGCGCTTCGTGAAGGATCGTCCGGACGTCGAGCGGGTGCGGCGCGGGCTCGAACGATCGGGCGCCGAGATACTCCCCTTCGACGACCCGAGTTATCCTTCACTGCTCAAAGAAATCCATGATCCTCCTCTCGTCCTCTTCGTGAAAGGGGATCTCCGGTTTCTCTCCCGGCCGACGGTCGGTCTCGTGGGGGCCCGGAAGGCGGACCCGGGGGCGGCCGCGTGGACCGAGGAGATGGCCTTCACGCTTGCGCGGAGCGGCTTCGTCGTCGCGAGCGGTCTCGCGCGGGGGATCGACGCGGCGGCGCATCGGGGGGCGCTCCGAGCGGGAGGCGCCACAACGGCGATTCTCGGAACCGGACCAGACGTCATCTATCCCCCTGAGAGCGCGGATCTCGGGCGGGCGATCGCGGGCTCGGGGGTGATCGCGACGGAGCTTCCGCCGGGGGAGGGACCGTTCGCCGGGAACTTCCCGAGGAGGAATCGGATCCTCGCGGGACTCTCGCGAGCGGTCGTCGTCGTGCAGGCTTCCGAGAAGAGCGGGGCGATGATCACCGCGCGCCTCGCGCTCGAGGCCTCGCGCGAAGTGCTCGTCGTCGCGGCCTTCCCGTGGGATCCTCGCTTCGCCGGGAACCGGAGGCTCGCCCGGGACGGGGCGATCGTCGTTCAAGACGGCGAAGAGGTCGCTCTCCATCTCGGCGCGACGCCCCCCTCGCCCGCGGAGAGGGGAAGAGCGCTTGTTCTCGACCTCGAAGGCCTCGAGCGAGAGGTCGCGGAGGTTCTCGCCGAAGGGCCCAGGACCGCGGACGAGATCTGCCGCGCCGTGCGGAAGAGCCCGGCCGAGATCCTTCCCCTCTTGCTCGAGCTCGAGATGGGCGGCCTCGTGGTCGAACGGCCGGGGAAGGTCTTCGCGTGGGCGGCGCCGCGATGAGAGAGGGAGTTCGCTGGAAGCACCGGATCGAGGATTGGGGGCTTCGCCTCCTCGCGCGGCCGCTCGGGCCTCTCGGATGGAGGGGGACGCAGCGTCTTGGCGCCTTTCTCGGGAGCGCGGGCTACCGGCTCGTTCCCATTCGCGTCTCCGTGGCGCGAGCGAACCTCACGCGCGCGTTCGGGGAGCGGCTCCTTGCGGAGGAGATCGAGCGTATCCTGCGCGCGACGTATCTCCAGTGGGGGACGACCTTCCTCGAGGTCGCCCGCTTCGGAGCGATGAGCCCGGACGAGGTCCGCGCCGTCGTGCGCTTCGATCGTCCCGAGGTTCTCGATGCGGTCCGCGCGGAGGGGAGGGGGGCGCTTCTCATCACCGGGCACTTCGGGAACTTCGATCTTTTCGGTGCGGCGGTCGCGGCGAGCGGGTACCCTCTTTCGGTGCTCGTGCAGAGGCAGAGCAACCCTCTCGTCGAGAGCCGTCTTCGCGCATCGCGCGAGCGGATGGGGGAGCGGGTGATCGCGCGGGGGGCCGGCGTGCGCGAGATCCTGCGGGCTCTCCGGAGGAACGAGTTCGTGGCGATCGTCGGGGACCAGGACGCGGGGAGCGCGGGGATCTTCGTCGATTTCTTCGGGAGGGCGGCCTCGACCGCGAAGGGGCCGGCGCGGATCGCCTATCGCTCCGGAGCCCCGATCGTCTTTGGCGTGATCGAGCGCGGCGAGGAGGGGACGCACGTCGCGCGGTTCGAGAACCCGCTTTGGGCGAACCCGGACCGGCCTGAGGAGGAGGAGGTTCTCCGCCTCATGTCTGCGGTCTCCAGGATGCTGGAGGAGGCGATCCGCAGGCGTCCGGATCACTACTTCTGGCCGCACCGGCGCTGGAAGACCGCCCCCTCCGGCGAAAGGAAGGCGCCGTGAGCCGGATCGCCGTCGTCGGCACGATCAACCACGACCGGATCGTGGCTCCGGATGGGAGGACGCACGAGGATCTCGGAGGGATTCTCTACAACGTTCTCACGCTCGCACCCTTCCTTCGCGAAGGGGATGCCGCGCTTCCGATCGCGCGCGCCGGGATCGAGAAGCGCGAGGAGGTGGAAAGCCTCTTCTCCGACTATTCCTGTATCGATGGTTCGCATCTCATCTGGTGGCCGGGGGGGACGAACGAAACCGTTCTTCGTTATGTCACGCCCGACGAGAGAGAGGAGACGCTGATCGAGCGGATCGTTCCTCTTCGCGAGGAGGAGGTGCGGCCGGCCGCGGAGTGCGATCTCGTCGTCGCGAACCTGATCTGGGGGAAAGAGCTCACGCCGGAGCTTCTTCGCGCGATGGGGTCGCGCGGAACGCCGATCGTCCTCGACATTCAGAGTCTCGTGCTGACGTTCGAAAAGGGCCCCGGGCGCGGCTACCGGAACATCCCCGCCTGGCGCGAATGGGCGGCGCCGATCCGGGTGCTCAAGGGGAACGAGGAGGAAATACGCTGGTTCGCGGGAGAGAGAGGACGCTTCGAGGGGGAGCTCCGCGACGTTCTCCGGACGCTTCTCGATGCGGGCCCGAACGTCGCGATCGCGACGCGCGGGACATCGGGCGCTTCGATCGCCTGGCGCGAGAACGGGGGGCGTCTCTTCGCGGAGATCCCCGCCGTTCCGATCCGCGCCGCGGAGCGCGCGGACAGCACCGGTTGCGGGGACGCGTTCACCTCGGGATACGTCCTCGGCTGGATGCGCGGGGAACGCCCGCTCGATGCGGCGCTTCTCGGCTCCTCCCTCGCCGCCCTCGTCTTGAAGACCCGCGGCCTCCGCGCGCTCCGCGGCCTTTCCGATCCGTTCGTGCTCCGCGGGGAGGCGTATGGCGATCGTCTCGAGCGCCCGGATTCATCGAGGAAGGGGGCATCGCGCCGTGGCGAGCCGTGAGAATCGAGGAGGAAGCAACCTCTCCGCCTGCGTGATCAACCACGAAGGGGAGGCGGTTCTGGAGGGGACGCTTCGCGCGCTGTTCGAGGAAGGGACCGCGTTCGACGAGGTCGTTCTCGTCGACGACGCCTCGAAGGACCGAAGCCTCGCGATCGTGCGCGAGAGGTTCCCGTCGGTCCGGATCGTCGCGCTCGAGGAGAACCGGGGGCCCGCCCATGCGCGGCAGACCGGGTTCCTCGAAGCGCGCGGCGATCGGGTCCTCTTTCTCGACAACGACGTCTCGCCTCTTCCCGGTTCGGTCGCGCTCCTCACCGAAGCGCTCGACGAGATCCCGCGCGCGGTTCTCGCCGTCCCGCGCGTCCTCTTCGCGTCGAAGCCGGACACGATCCAGTACGATGGGGCGAGGAGCCACTTCACGGGCGTTCAGGTGCCGGAGAACGAAGGACTGCCCAAAGCCGGAGCGCCGGCGGGGATCCGGCGGATCGACTCGATGATCAGCGCGTGCTTCCTTCTCGACCGGGCCCGCTGGGGGACCGGCCCTCTCTTTGATCCTTCGTTCTTCATCTATTTGGAGGATCACGATCTCGGGTTTCGGGCGCGCCTCGCGGGGCACGAGGTTCTCGCCGTCCCGAGGGCCGAATGCCTGCACGGGGAGGGGACCGCGGGGCTCTCCCTCCGGCGGAGCGGCCGCTACACGCCCCGGCGGGTCCGGTGTCTCATACGAAACCGGTGGCAGGTGGTTCTTCGTCTCTACAGCGCGCGCACGCTCCTCCTTCTTTCCCCCGCGCTTCTTCTCTATGAGATCGCCCAGATCGCGATCGCCCTCCGGATGGGATGGATCGGACTCTATCTCGGCTCGGTTGGCTGGCTTCTCGGCCGGAGCGGGGCGCTTTGCCGGGAGCGGCGGCGGATTCAGGAGGGGCGGAAGACGCCGGATCGCGAGATACTCAGCGGCGGACCGCTCCCCTTGCGCAAGGAGATGACGGAAGGCGCGGCCGAGCGGGCGGGAAGGCGTATGCTGGAGGGGGCGCTTGATTTCTATTGGCGATGGGTGGTTCGCGTTCTTTGATGGTCGGGAGATAGACGGATGAAGCATCGACTCCGAATCGCGGTCGTCGCCGCGTGTCCCTTCCCGGCGGCGAGGGGCACGCCGGTCCGGATCCTCCGGCTCGCAGAGGCGCTCGCCGCGCGCGGTCACGAGCTTCATGTCGCCGCCTATCATCTCGGCGATCCCCGAGCGGCGGAAGGGATTCGGATCCATCGAATCCGCGAGGTCGCGACCTACCGGAAGACCTCTCCCGGACCGAGCCCCCAGAAACTCCTCGTTCTCGATCCGCTCCTCGTGCTTCTCCTTCGCAAGGTTCTCCGGGAACAGCCGATCGATCTCGTGCACGCGCATCACTACGAGGGGCTCCTCGTGGCGCGGCTCGCCGGTGTTCGGGGGAGGATCCCTCTCGTGTACGATGCGCATACTCTTCTGGAATCGGAGCTCCCCTACTACGGCGGCCCGTTCGCGTCCCTCAAGAAGAGGGTCGGACGGTGGCTCGACCGGCGGGTGCCGCCCTCAGCCGACCACGTGATCGCGGTCGCTCCGCGCATCCGCGAGCGGCTGATCCGAGACGGGATCGTGCGCGGCGAGAACATCACGGTCGTCTCGAACGGGGTGGAGCTCGAGCTCTTCGAGGAAGCGCGAAACCGCGCCCGACCGCCGAGCCGCGTTCGGCGTCTCGTCTTCACCGGAAACCTCGCGCTCTACCAGAGGATCGATCTTCTTCTCGATGTCTTCGCTCGGGTCGCCGCGGTCCGGGCCGATGTCCGGCTTCTTCTTGTGACGAACTCTCCTTTCGATCCCTACGAGGAATCTGCGCGCCGGCTCGGCATCCGGGATCGCGTCGATCTTGTGCAGGCTCCCTTCGCCGAGATCCCGAGCCTCCTCGCGGGGGCGGACCTCGCCTTGAACCCGAGAACGGAATGTGACGGCATCCCGCAGAAGGTGTTGAACTACATGGCGGCGGGGAGGCCGATCGTGTCGTTCGAGGGATCGGCCGTCTCCGTCGAGCACGAAAGGACCGGTCTTGTCGTGCCGAACGGCGACGTCGAGGCGTTCGCGGCGGCCGTGCTTCGCGTCCTCGAGGACCCCGCTCTCGCGCGGCGTCTCGGCGATGCGGCCGCCGCGCGGGCCGCGGAGCACTCGTGGGCGGCCAAGGCGGAGGAGACCGAGGCGATCTACCGCCGGCTTCTCGAAAGGAGCCGGCCGTGAGCGGTGCGCGGCGGCTCCGGATCGCCTACGTCGTCCCGGGGCACAACCTCCTCCCCTCGGCCGGCCCGACCCGAAACGTCCTCAACCTCGCGGGGGCGCTCGGAGAGCACGCGGACGTCACCGTCGTCTTTCGCTCGATGCTGGAACCGTTAGCACCTCAAGCGTTCCGAGTCCTCGAGATCGAGCCGTCCGGCCGCCCGGGCGGCATTCCGCTCGACGACGCGGCGGCGCGTGGAGTCGGTCTCTTCGCGTTCTTCTCGTACCTCCGTTCGGTCGATCGCTGGGTCCGGAAGGAAACCGCCTCCTTCGACGTCGTGCTCGAGAAGAGCTGGCTTCTCTCGGGGTACGTCGCTCAGAAGACCGTCCGGGCGGGCGTTCCCGGAGTGCTGGTGGAGAACATCCCCCCGATGCTCGAAGAGCCGATCCGAGGGCTCTCCGGTCTCCTCCGGCTCGCGCGGCACCGGACCGCGCGCGCGTGGGCCGGGCGGTGCGCGCGGAGCGCATCGCGCGTGATCGTCGAGACGGAAGAGCTGAAGGTTCTCGTCGCGCGCGGCTGGAGGATCCCCGAGGAGAAGATCGCGGTGGTCGGGCTCGGCGTCGATCGCGCCCTCTTCCGGCCCCGGGATCGCGAGGAGGCGAGGGCGAAGCTCGGTGTGCGCTCCGATGCGGTCGTTCTCCTCTACTCGGGAGTGCTCGATCGGACGCATACGCTCGTTCCGCTCCTCACGGCGCTCCGGCATGGGTCGCCGCGGGGGGCGGAGCTCCACATCGCGGGGGACGGAAGCCTGCGAGAGACCTACGAGCGGATCGCGCGGGAAGTTCCGGCTCCGGTCCTCTTCCACGGGAGAATCCCTCACGAGACGATACCCGAGTACATCGCAGCCGCCGATCTCTGTCTCGCGCCGTACGACGCCTCGGTCTTTCTGGGAGGCGAGGTCGTCTATTCAACCCTAAAGATTCCGGAGTATCTCGCCTCGGGGCGCGCGGTGGCGAGCGTGCCGAGCGGGAACATCCGAAGGCTGATCCGAAGCGGGGAGACCGGCTTTCTTCTCGAGAACACCGAAAGCGCCTGGGCCCTGTTCTTTTCCGACTTCCCGCCGCGCGAGCAGCTTCGGGAGATGGGGGAGCGGGCGGGCTGCTCGGTCGCCGTCCCCTCTTGGGAGGAGACGGCGCGGAGTTATCTCGCGATCTGCGAGGAGGAAGTCCGCAAGGCCGCCGGCCGATCGCGGGTAGCCCACCCGCGCCGGGAAATGTGTTGCACGGAACGCGAAGTGGAGTAGGATCGTTCGAGACCGCGGGCGCCGATACTCGCCGGGCGCGGAGAGGGGACGGACAGAGGCCCGGCGAGGAAACCACGAGGAGGGCTCTCGGGCGCGATGGCTGTGCATCTTCTCGTCGTCTTCCTGCATATCATGACGTCGATCCTCTGGGTCGGGTACGTTCTCTTCTGGACGATCGTCGCCGGACCGATCGCCCGCGCCGGCGGATCGTCTGAAGCGGCGCGCGTGTTCGAGGCCGTGAACCGGGCACCTTGGCCGCCGCGCAAGATCCCGGCGCCTTTCCGGTTCAAGTTTTCACAGGTCGGAGGTTTGCTCCTCGTTGTTCTGGCGATCACGGGCTTTCTTCTCGTCTTCGCGGAAGGGATCGGGCTCGGCGATCTCGTTTCGGGGCGCTTTCTGACCGATCGTTTCGGACGCCTTCTCGCGGTGAAGCTCGTTTTGGTTCTTCTCCTCGCCGGCCTTCAGTTTCGCCTGGCTGCCCGCCCCTCGCGGCGGACGGCGTATGGGAACCTCCTGGGGGCCGTCATCGTCGTCGTTCTTTCCGCGCTTCTCGCGCGCTTGGTGGGGAAATGAACGCCTACTCGGTTCTTGTCGCGCTCCACGTTCTCGCCGCCCTCGCCTGGTTCGGCCACATGTTCTTCTGGTCCCTGGTCGCGGGGCTTTCGCTGAAGGAAGTCGATCCCCCGGAAACGGGGCGGCAGGTGCGCGAGGCGGGGCTCCGCTGGGGAGGCTTCGGGTGGCCGAGCCTTGCCGTTCTCGGGGTCACCGGCGTTCTCATGATCATCCTGAACAACATCACCGTTCATCACGTGGTCTCGGGTGAGTTCTGGAACGAGCCGCTCGGCCGCGTGATGGCCGTGAAGATCGTCCTCGTCGGCTGCATGGCCGCCTACCAGTGGTTCGTCGGACACCGCCCGGCGCCCCGGCTCATCTACCTGAACATGGTCTTCGCGATCGCGGTCATCGGCCTCTCCATTCTTCGGGTGCGTTCGCCATGGTAGGCCCCGCCGAGCGGAGGGTCCTTGTCATCGGGCTCGACGGCGGCTCCGGCGAGAGGATCCAACGATGGGCGGAGGACGGGTCTCTTCCCGTCCTCCGATCGCTTCTCTCGGGGGGAATCCGGCGGGATCTTTCTACCCCGGCGGAGGACCTGCATGTCTCGGCGTGGCCGTCGATCTACACTGGAACGCATCCGGGGAAGCACGGGGTCTATTACACGGTCCAGCCGGCGCCGGGGCTTCAGGGATACCGCCGCTTCCACAAGGGGCTCTACGGGCGGCCGACGTTCTGGAAGATCCTCGCGGACGCGGGGAAGCGGTGCGTGGTGCTCGACGCGACCTACACGCATCCCGAGGAAGGATTCCGCGGCGCCCAAGTCTTCGATTGGGGAACGTGGGCGCGTTACTGGAAACCGATGTCGACGCCCTCGGGTCTCATCGGGCGTCTCCGGAGGGAAGTCGGACCGTATCCTCTCGGCCTCGACGCCCTGCAGGTCGGGCTCTCGCCCCTCGAGGCGGAACCGATCGCGGAGCGACTCGCGCGGGCGGCGCACGCGAAGACCGACGCGATCCTCTGGTTGATGGACGAGGAGCCGTGGGATCTCTTCCTCGCGCTCTACTGCGAGACGCATCCCGCCGCCCACTGCTGCTGGCCGCCGGGGGCCGAGCCGGGAAGAGAAGAGGGGGACGAGTTTCTTCCTCTCCGAAAGGTTTATGAGGCAATCGATCGCGGCCTCGGGCGGATTCTGGAGAAGGCGGGTCCCGAGGCCCTGGTCGTCGTCGTTTCGGGCGAGGGGGTCGGACCCAACCGGGCGGGATGGCATCTTCTCCCCGAGGTCCTCCGGAGGCTCGGTTACTACGCCGCCTCGCCTCCGCCGGAACCGGGCCCGGCCGGCGCTCCCCCCAAGAAGGGGATCGCGAAGCGCGTGAAGAACCTCGTTCGACCGGAGGTCCGGAAGGCGATCGCGGGACGGCTCCCGTGGGGGATTCGGGACGCGATCAACCGCCGCCTCGACTGGAAGGGGGTCGACTGGACGAGGACCCGGGCGTTCTGCCTGCCGACCGATCTGGAAGGGTGTATTCGTTTGAACCTAAAAGGACGAGAGCCGAAGGGAACGGTCGCCCCGGGGACCGAGGGCGGGAGGGTTTCTCTGGAGCTGGCGGAGTCTCTCCGGAAGCTCGTGAACCCGCGCACCGGAAGGCCGGCCGTGAGGGAGGTCGTTCTCACGGACGACCGCTATCCCGGGGAGCGCCGCTCCTTCCTCCCCGACCTCATCGTTCTCTGGTCGAACGAGACAGAGATCGACGAGCTCTCCTCTCCGGAAATCGGGACCGTGAGCGGTTTCTCGCCGGACGGAAGGACGGGCACGCACGCGCCCCCCGGCTTCGCGATCGTTCGAGGGCCGGGGATGCCGCGCGGGGAGACGCGCGAGGGCGGAAGCGTGTACGATCTCGCGCCGACCGTGCTCGCCGCGTTCGGCGTCGCGCGCCCCTCCTCTATGGACGGACACGCGTGGAGAGATTGACCGAACCGCTTGGGGAGGATGCCTGAAGTGGCTCTCCGTATTCTTCAGATCGGGGTGGGCGTGCGGGGCGGCCATTGGATCGAGTTCATCCGGGCGCATCCCGACACGACCACGGCCGCGTGCGTCGATTGCCGGCGGGAGGCGCTGGATGCGGTCCGCGCCCGTTACGGCAGCGGCTTCTGCGCCCTTTACACCGACATCCGCGAGGCGATCGAGAAGACCGAGGCCGACGCCGTGCTCATCGCGACCCCGTCCGACCTCCACGCGGAGCACGCGCTCCTCGCCCTCGAGGCCGGTCTTCCCGTGATGACGGAAAAGCCGCTCGCGGTCACCGTCCGCGAGGCGAAGCGGGTTCTCGAAAAGGCTCGCGAGGTCGGGAAGCCGATTCTCGTCGCCGAGAACTACCGCTACTGGCCGGCGGAGCGGACGGTCCGGAAGGTCCTCGCCGACGGCGTGCTCGGGACGATCAGCGCGGCGACGTTCGTCGACTATCGGAACCAACCGAAGGATCGGCTCCCCGCGTGGGTCGACGAGCTCGAGAACCCGCACCTTCAAGAAATCGGCGTGCACCATTTCGACAGCATTCGCGCGCTCTTTTCACGCGACGCGGCCTGGATCTCGGCGCGCGCGTGGAACCCTCCGTGGAGCGGATGGAAGGGCTTCGCGAGCACGGAGGCGCTCGTCGAGATGGAGGGCGGAATGCACGTTCAGTACTACAGCACGCTCGCCTCGCCCTACTTCTCCTTCATGCTCCGCGTCGAGGGGGAGAAGGGCGATCTATGGACGAATCGGAAGTATGTCTTCCGGCGCGCGCGCGGGAAGAAGCTCTTCCTTCCGGTCCGGGGCGTGAAGGTGCCGCCCGGGGACGCCACGAAGTACCCGCGGGGCGGAACGACGTCCCTCCTCAACGCTCTTCGTGACGCGGTGGTTACCGGCGCTCCCGCTGAAACGCGCGGCGAGGACAACATCCGCTCGCTCGCCATGGTCGAGGCCGCGTGGATCTCGCACAAGGAGGGGAGGCGCGTGGCGATCGACGAGGTGATGGGCGGGTCCTCTGAGCGGGACTCGACTCTGAGAACGCGATCGGGATGACGAAGCGAAGCGGGCGCGCGAATAGGGGAAGCCGAAGAGCGCCGGCGGGGAACCGGCGCGTTCTGCTTGTCGGGGTGGACATCGCGGACGGGGCGCTCATCGACCGCTGGTGCCGCGAAGGTCATCTTCCCCATTTCCGCGCGCTCCGCGAGGAGGGGGTCTGGGGAGAGCCCCGAACCGCCGCCGAGATCCTGCACGTATCCGCGTGGCCGACCGTGCACACCGGCACGCTGCCCGGCAAGCATGGGATCTATCACGCCTATCAGGTTCGCGCCGGCGAGCAGGGGATTCGCCGCGCCCGCGCGCAGGATCAAGCGATGCCCCCCTTCTGGAAGTTCCTCGACGAGGCGGGCCGCCGCTGCCTCGTCGCCGATGCCTTTTTCGCGCACCCGGTCGAGCCGTTCGCGGGGATCCAGGTCCACGAATACGGGACCTGGACCTGGTTCTCGGACCCGGAAACGGTTCCCCGTGCGATCGGCAAGGAGATCCGCCGGCTTTTCGGGGCCTATCCGTTTCCGGAGCACACGAAGGTGCTCACCGTCCCCGACCCGCGTTGGCTACGTGATCGGCTTCGAGCCGCTCTTTCCTTGAAGTCGAAAGTGAATCGGTGGCTTCTCCGCGAGCACCCGTGGGATTTCGCCTACGTCAACTTCGCCGAGACCCACGCGGCGGGCCATTACCTGTGGCACATCGTCGATTCCTCCTATCCGGCTCATCGGCCCGAGGAGGCGCGGGGGTTGGAACACGCGCTCCGGGATGTCTACGCCGCCGTCGACGAGGCCCTCGGGGAGCTTCTCGCCGAAACCGACGACTCGGTCCACGTCCTCGTCGTCTCGGCGGACGGGATGGGACCGAACTACGCCGGTTGTCATCTCATTCCCGGCGTTCTCCGCCGACTCGGCGTCTACTTCGCGCCGGGCGCGGGGGAGGGAGAGGAGGTCGGAGGAAGAGCGAGCGGGCCGGGGCTTCTCTCTCGCGCGCGTCGTCTCGTTCCGCTTCGACTTCGGCAGGAGGTCACCCGCCGCATTCCGCGCGCGCTTCACTATAGGATGAGCACGAAATGGGCGAGCCACGGCATCGATTGGGAACGGACGAAGGCGTACGTCGTCCCGAACGCGAACGAGGGCTATGTTCGTTTGAACCTCAAGGGAAGAGAGCCCCGCGGGATCGTGGAGCCGGGACCCGAGGCGGAGGAGCTTCTCGCGTTTCTCGAGGCGAGCCTCGGAGATCTCGTGAACCCGGAGAACGGTGCGCGGGCGGCCGCGCGGATCGCGCGGGCACAGGAGCTCTTCCCGGGGAAGGAGAGCGCGCACCTTCCGGACCTCGTCGTCACGTGGAGCCCCGAGGCGCGAATCCTGGACGCCGTCGAGTCGCCGGCTGCGGGACGCGTGACCGGCGGTCCGGGATACGCGATCGCTCCGTACTACACCGGAAACCACCGGCCGAACGCGTTCGTGGCCGCGAGGGGACCGGAGTTCCGAGCGGGATCGCTTCTCGGCGCGGAGCATCTTGTCGGCCTCGCCCCGACGATCCTCGGTCTTCTCGGGTGCGACGTTCCGAGCGACATGGACGGCGGCGTTTGGGAGAGCCTTGTCCGCTGATCCGGCGGCGCGGGCGCGAAGTGTAGGGAGGGTGGACCGTGTCCGGAATCGCGGGCCTCGTCTTTTCGGAAGCGGCGTCGGGGGAGGAGGCCCGCGCGACCGTCGGGCGGATGTGCGACCTACTCGCGCACCGAGGTCCCGACAGGCGACGCGTGCTCGAAGGCCGAGGCTTCTGTTTCGGGGAAACGGTCTGGACCTACCCGCGGAAGAACGGCGGCGGGATCTTCGAGGGACGGGACGGGGCGCTCTCGATCGTCTTCGATGGTTTTCTCACGAACCGCTCCGCCGCGCGCGAGGCGCTCGAGCGGGAGGGAGCGCGTCTTCCGTCCGGGGACACGCGCGGGACGTGCTCATCGGAAGATGCGAAGACGCCTACTCGTTCTTGAGGAGCGCTTCCGAGCGCGGGATCCAGGCGACGCGGCTCGCCGACCTCGCGCTTCTACGCCCGCGCTTCTTCCATCGCGCAGACCGGCTCGGCATGGCGGTCTCCGCGGAGCACCGCGACCCAGTGCAGGACAAGGACTCCATCCGACGTTCGATCCACTATCCGCTCGGCTTTCTTCTCCGGCGCGGCACGAACAAGTGGGCCCTGAAGGAGGTCGCGAGCCGCTATGTGCCGGCGCAGATCGTTCACAGGAAAAAGATCGCGTGGGCTCTGCCCGAGGCGCGCTATCTCGCGCGTCTCGCTCGTCCGGAGCTCTTTCGCAACGGGTTCTGCGCGGACTTCTTCCGGCTCGACGCGGACGCGATCGGGGATTTCGCGAGGCTTCACCGCGAAAACCCCCACTCGTTTTTCCATCTCGTCTGCGTGGAGACGTGGGGGCGTCTGTTTCACAAGTGGGAAACGGAGGAGGAGATGGCGGGTCTTCTCACCCGGCGGAGCGCGGGAGGAAGGCCGGGCGCCTCGCGCGAGTCGACGAGGGACGATAGTCGGTCGGGAGGAGAACGTTGACTCACGGGGCGGCGAAGGGGACGTTGCAGCTTTCGGCGGAGCACGCGCTCGGGCTTTTCACCGGATACTTCGCGACGCTGATCCTCGCGCGGGAGCTGGGGCCCGAGGCGTTCGGCCTCTATGGAATCATCCTCTCCGTCCTCGCGTGGGCGGAGACGACGGGACAGTTCGGCGTCCCTGCGGCGGCGACCCGCCTCATCGCGGAGGGTCGCGAGGAGAAGGAGGCGGTGGGCCAAACGACGCTGGTTCTCGGCTTCGTCTCCTATCTGGCGGTCTTCGTGCTCTTCGTTCTTGCGGCCCCTTTCTTCGCCAGGGCCCTCAACGCTCCGGGCGAAGCGGGTCTCTTCCGTCTCGCGGCCTTCGACATTCCTTTCTTCGGGATCTACTTCGTTCTGCGGGGCGTCGGCCTCGGCCAGAGGAAGTTCGGCACCGTCGCCCTCGGCGGCCTTGTCGTCGGTTTCGCGAAGCTGTTCGGCGTGCTTCTCCTCACGGCGGTCGGGGTCACGGTCGCCCGCGCCCTCGCGGTGATCATCGCAAGCTCCCTCATCGGGCTCTTGATCTTGACCGCTCGGATCCCGATCCGCGTCGCGAAGCCCGACCGGAGGCTCCTCGGGATTCTCATGCGGATCGCGATACCGCTCGCCCTCTCCGCTCTCGCTCTCTCGTTTCTTCACAATGTCCATCTTTGGATCTTGAAATCTCTTTCCGGCGATGCGGCGAAGGGGAGCATCGGTGTCTACGTCGCCGCCGCACATCTCGCGAAGGGGCCGGAGATGATCGTGATCGCGGTCGGCGCGGTGCTCTTCCCTTCGATCTCGCGGGCGATCGCGCAGGGGGACGACGCCGCGGCGCTCGCGTACGTGCATGGGGCCGTCCGCTTCCTCTGGCTCGTCCTTCTCCCGGTCGCGCTCCTCGTCGCGCTGGACGCGGAGAGGATCATGACCTTTCTCTTCTCCGCGAAGTACTCGGGCGGGGGAGAGGTTCTTCGCGTTCTCATCTTCGCGTACGCGCTCCTCGCCTTTCTCGTCTCCTTCTCCTACATGCTGCTCGGCCGGGGGGAGTTCTACCGCGTCGCGTTCCTCGGGTTCGGGATTCTCGCGCTCATGGTGGGGACGGGGATGATCCTCGTTCCGCGAGCGGGCGCCGTGGGCGCGGCGTTCTCGCTTCTCGCGGCGACATCCGTCGGCGCCGCGCTCTACGCCTTCTTGGTCTGGCGCCGATTCGGCGGGCTTCTCCTACGGCGCACGTTTCTCAGCGGAATCCTCGCCTCCCTCGCCGCGCTTCTGGTCGCGCTTCTCCTTCGCGCGGACGGCGCGCTCCTTCTCGTGAAATATGCGGCGGTCCTCGGCGTCTATCTCCTCTTTCTCGCGCTTACCCGCGAGATCAAGGAGAAAGACCTCGCCGCGGTTCGTTTCTGGAAGTAGCGGGGAACGAGAGGGGCGCCGAGGAACGGTTCCAGGCTAGATTGTACACGCGCTCTCGTCGCGAAGGTGGTCGGCCAGGCGGAGCGCGAGCGCGATCATCGTGAGCGTGGGGCTCGAATGTCCGGTCGCCGGAAAGACCGAGCCGCCCGCCATGTAGAGATTCCGGACCTCGTGCACGCGGCAGTTCCGATCGACGACCCCGTCCCTCGGATCGTCGGACATGCGGGTGGTCCCGAGATGATGGGAGGCGTCGGAGAAGCGGGGCTCCCCCTCGCCCGGCGTCAGCGTGCCGATCCCCTCGGCCGCGAGGCGCTCGGCGAGAAGATCCTGGAGGCGGAAGAGGGTTCTCGAAACCTCCGTGGGGATCTTCCAATGCAGGCGGACACGCGCCATGCCGAGCGCGTCCTTTTCGTCCGAGAGGGCGACACGGCTCTCCGGATCCGGAGGTTGCTCGCAGAAGTAGACGACGACCCTCTCGTTCCCGCCGGACTCCGGGTTCCACACGCGGCGGATCGTCGTCATCCATCGATAGACGAAGTGGGGCATCAGCTCCTTCGGCGTGAGAAGGTAGATCATCCCCGGAATCTCGCCGAACTCCGCGCGTCCGATCTTCCACCGGCTTCCGGCATAACCTCTTCGAAGAAGAACCTTCGCGGATTGAACCATCGTCTCGTACTTCTGCTCGACGTACGCGGAGTAGCGCGCTTCGAGCGTCGCGTAGTGGTCGAGGAGCCCCTCGCCGCGCTGGATCTCTTCGGAGAGCCCGATCCCGAACTGGACCTTGCCGTCGCGAAGCGGAATGCCGCGGATGAGAGGGACGCGGTTCCCCTTGCGGAGGCTCACCGTTCCGTACACGGCGCGCGGGTGGTCCATGAAGAAGCGCCCGACCGCGCCGGAGCCGTTGCCGACCCCGTCCGGACGGCGGTCGCGCGAGACGAGGAGAAGCCTCGCGTTCTCGATGCCGCCGCAAGCGAGGACGAAGCTCCTCGCCCGGATCTCGATTCGCTTCCCCGCGAGGGTCCGCACCTCGATCGATTCGACCGCGCGCCCCTCGCGGTCGAGGACGACGCGGACGGCGTTCGCCTGAAGAAGAACGCGCGTGTTCGCGGAGCGCCGGAGTCGTTTCCTGTGGGCGGCACCGAAGCGCCTCGGCTTCGTTCCCCAGAGGGAGATCGCGGGCCGGAGCCGTCCCACCGCGAAGAGAGCCTTCTCGTCCCTTGTCATTCGGCTCGCGTAGGTTGACGGGTCAAACTTCTCGATCGAAGGAAGGCGAAGAGCCCGCGCCGCGCGCGCATGATACGAGGCGATCTCCTCATAGGGGATCGGCCAGCCGCTCCCGGCGACCCAGCTCCGGCGGGCCGTGTCGATCGGCTCGAGGAGCATGTTCCGTCCCGCCCAAAGATTGCACGAACCTCCGTAGTACCGTGCGCGCGACATAAACTTCTCGCGGATCGGGTAGCCGACGCTTTCCAGATCGTAGAGCGCCTGGGTCTCCTCGTCCGGGCCGAAGCCGCCGCTTTCGACGAGGAGGATGCTGCTGGAAGAACCCTCGAGCTCTGCCGCGAGGGTCGTTCCGCAGGCGCCGGCGCCTACGATACAGAGGTCGGCCGAGAGGGAGGCGCCGTCCTCGATGCCTCTGGCGTCGATGAAGGCCAAGAACTCTCCTAGCCCTGCCGGAAGCCGATACCCTGCGAGGGTTCCTGTTTTCCGGGAAGCTTCACCGCGCCGTGCTTCTCTTCGTACATGTCCATGTTCCGCTTCAACGTCTCGAGGAGCGCCTTCGCGTTCGGCGGCGTCATCACGATGCGCGAGAAGACTCTCGCCTTCGGCTGGCCGGGGAGCATGCGGGCGAAGTCGATGATGAACTCGGACGGGCTGTGCGAGATGAGCACGAGGTTCGAGTAAATCCCCTCCGCCTCCTTCTCGCCGAGCTCGATGTTCAGTTTCGGTTTCGGCTCTTCCATCATGTTTCTCCTATCGCAGGACCGCGATCCTTCCGGTCTTCGGATCCCCGGCGCCCGCGATCACGTAGAGATAAACTCCGGAGGCGACCTCCTCGCCCGCGTCGTTCCGGCCGTCCCAGAACGCCCGCATCCCCTCCCCGTCGGCGACGATCTCGTCCCCGGCGCGCTCGAGCGTTCGGACGAGACGTCCTCCGAGATCATACAGGCGAACCGAGGTCGTCACCGCATCTTCTTGTGTCCCCGTCGAGATGCGGAATGCGATCGCCGCCTGCTCGTCCTTCGCGGGAGTGAACGGGTTCGGGTACACGTACGGCTCCCCCTTCCGCACGCTCTCGAGATCGAGCGTGAAGGCGATCCTCGCCCCCTGCTCGCGGATCTCGCTGACGGCGACGCCGGAGTACGCGCCCCCGTGCAAAGCGGACGAGGGGCTCGTCTCGTCGGTCCACTCGGTCTTGGAGCCGTAGGGCCAACAATCGGCCTCCTCGCCGAGGTTGAGCGATCCTTGAGGGGTCGAGCTTCCGAGGTTGCCCGGGGCGCCGTCGGTCTCCACGACCCCGAGAAGCCGCTTGGCGAAATCCGCCGACTCGTTCGCCGGCCTTCTTTCGTTGACGTGCCAAATGAGGAGGCCCGATCCCGGAAGATAGGCGTCGAAGCCGACCTGCCTTCGGTTCTCGATCAGGAAGTACTCGCCCGTTCCGCTTCCCTTGCCGTCCCAGTCGATTCCGCCCGGGTTGGAGAGGAGGCGAACGACCTCTCCGCCGCGTTCGACCTCGTCGAGCCGGAGCGCGAGCGGCCCCGAGAAGTCGGGGCCCGCCTCGTAGCCGACCGGGTCGATCCACCCGAGCCACGCCTTGAAGAACGGGTTCACGTGGGAGGGGGAATCCCCCGCGGCCACGGTCCCGGTCGTCCGAAAGGGGAGAAGCGAGCCGGCGTCCATCAGGCAATAGGCTCCGATCGTTGATTCCTGAATGGTCGTGCCGTCTTGGTTGTACGTTCGATAGAGATCGGGAAGCCCGAGGATGTGCCCAAACTCGTGGGCGTACACGCCGGTCTGCCCGATCTCGGGGACCATGTTGTACGGACCGATCCGGACGCCGTCGGCGAGGGTGGGCCCGATGAGACCGAGGATCGCCGGATCGTTCATGTCCGACTTGTGCGACCAGATTTGGCTCGGCCCGAGGTACGGGTCGAAGACACGCTCCGCGCCCGCCCCCGCGTGGAGGACGATGAGCGCGTCGACGATCCCGTCGTCGTCCCCGGAAGAGGGGATTCGGTCCGGCCCGTCGTTGTCGAAGAGGGAGAAGTCGAGCCCGGCGGCGCGCGCGAGATCGACCGCCTCGCGGACGATCCCCCACACGTTTGCCGCGTACGGCTTCGCGGCGAACGCCTCGGCCGATGTGTCGAACCCGTAGTCGTCCTTGGTTCCCGGAGTTCCGTCTCCGTTCACATAGTATCCGTACGGGAGAGAGGAGCGAAGCCAGACGGTAACCGTTCCGCCGATTCGGAAGCGTCCGCCGGAGATCTCGAGATAGTAGTCGCGCATCGTCTCGTTTTGAAGGGCCGACGTCTGGAAATACTCCTTCTCGAAGCGGGATGGAGGATTCGTCGTCCGCCGCGCCTCCTGATCGGTCCAGTCGAGAAGAACGACCACGGCGGCCATCGAGTCGGGCGCGGCGCCCCGGATCGTCTCCGCGAGCGCGGGGACGAGGGCGGTCTCGGAGGAAGCGCCCGCTCTCTTTCCCACGTCCTCGCCGGCCGCCCAGCGCGGATAGAGGCACGAGACCGGGACCGGCTTCGGCGGCGCGGCTCCGGGCGCGGAGGCGAACGCGAGAAGAAGAGCGGCGAGGATCGCGCACGAGCCGTAAGCCCGGCTCAAGAGCCACGCCTTTCCAGCGAGAGCGTTCCGCAACATGGGGAGACTATAACCGTCGGCCGAGCGCCCCGCAACCGCGCCGGGGAGAGTCGCGCGTTGACCGGCTCTCCCGCCGCGTGCATAATCCACGCGTTGTTGAACGCCCGAACGGACGCGAACCGAGGAGCGCGATGACCCCGACGATCGATCCGGCCCGCGCCGCCGACCTCTTCTCCCGCTTCCGCAGCCTTCGCGTGCTCGTGGCGGGGGATCTCATGCTCGACCGGTACGTGTTCGGAGAGGTCTCGAGGATCTCTCCCGAGGCGCCGGTTCCGGTCGTGCGCGTCGTTCGAGAGGAAGAGCGGCTCGGGGGGGCGGCGAACGTCGCTCGGAACCTCCTCGCGCTCGGCGCCGAGCCGATGCTTTGCGGCGTGATCGGCGACGACGCGGACGGCGAGGCTCTCCTCGATCTCCTCGGGGCCGCCGGGATGAGCACGGGCCTCGTCGTTCGCGCGCCCGGGCGCCCCACGACGCGGAAAGTGCGCATCCTCGCAAACCAACAGCAGGTCGTCCGCGTGGAT
The DNA here is from genome assembly GCA_016867715.1 of Candidatus Eisenbacteria bacterium. NCBI lineage: Bacteria > Candidatus Eiseniibacteriota > Candidatus Eiseniibacteriota bacterium. The sequence continues at coordinate 123,036 of VGIW01000001.1, forward strand.
CATGAGCGCGAAGACCCGCTCGACGCAGAGACAGAGGAGAGAATCGGAGATCTTCTCTCCGAGGCGGTCCTTTCCGCAGACGGGCTCGTTCTTTCCGACTACGCGAAGGGGGTCGTCTCCGAAAGGAGCGTGCGTCGGGCGATCGACGCATCGGGCATCAAGCGTCCAGTCTTCGTCGATCCAAAGGTGAAGCATTTCTCGTTCTACCGCGGGGCTTCGCTGGTCACGCCGAATCTCGCCGAGGCGAGCCTCGCGGCGGGGGAGCGGATTATCGACGATGCCTCTCTCCTTCGCGCGGGAAGGCGCCTCCTCGAGATGCTCCCCGGGACCACGGTTCTCGTGACGCGCGGAGCGGAGGGAATGAGCCTCTTCGAGCCGGACGGGACGGTGACGCACATCGGCACGGTCGCGCGGCGAGTCTTCGACGTAACCGGAGCGGGGGACACGGTGATCGCGGCGTTCGCGGCGGCTTCCCTCGCGGGGGGGAGCGGCGTCGAGGCGGCGATCGTGGCGAACCGCGCGGCGGGCGAGGTGGTGCAGGAATCCGGCGCGGCCGCGGTCTCCCTTTCCGCGCTCGAGCGGGCCTTCCGCGGGGAGTGACGATGGGGTGCGTCGTTCGCGAGGAAGAGCTTGTCTTGGAGCGGGCGCGCGCCGCGCGCGAGGGGCTTCGCTTCGTTTTCACGAACGGCTGCTTCGACATCCTCCATGCCGGACATCTCGACGTGCTCCGCGCCGCCAAACGGGCCGGCGATCTCCTCGCGGTCGGGCTCAACACGGACGATTCGGTTCGGAAGCTAAAAGGGGAGGGGAGGCCGCTCGTCGCGGAAGCGGAGCGCGCGGAGCTTCTCGCGGCGCTCGAGATGGTCGACTTCGTTGTGCTCTTCGGCGAGGAGACCCCCGCGCGGCTCATCGAACGACTCCGTCCCGACGTGCTCGTGAAGGGAGGCGACTATTCGCCCGAGACGATCGTCGGCGCGGAGACGGTGCGCGCTGCGGGGGGCGATGTGATCGTCGTCCCCCTTCGGTCCGGACTCTCTACGCAGCGCCTCATCGCGCGCATTGTGGAGCGGTACGGGTAGAGCGAGACGGCTTTCTCCTTGTCCGCGCCGGGAGAGATGCTACAATCAGCCCCTGTGCCGTGGGGGCATGGCCTCATCGGTTCGGCCTCTTCCGCTCCCGATTCCAACGAGAACCGAACAAGGACGGATCGGCAGATGAGAAGAAGACGGGTGGTGATCATGGGAGCCGCCGGACGCGACTTCCACACCTTCAACACGGTCTTTCGGAACGACCCGAACGTGGAGGTTGTCGCGTTCACGGCGACGCAGATCCCGAACATTGACGGCAGGGCGTATCCGCTCGAGCTGGTGGGGCCTCACTATGCCGAGGCGATCCCGATCCTCCCCGAGGCGGAGCTCGGAGATTTGATCCGCGCCAAGCGCGTGGACGAGGTCGTGTTCGCGTATAGCGACGTGACTCACGAGCGGGTGATGAACATCGCCTCGGCAGTGATCGCCGCCGGCCCCGACTTCCGCCTCGCCGGCCTCGAGCGCACCGCGCTCGCGAGCGCGAAGCCGGTCGTCTCGGTCTGCGCGGGACGCACCGGCTCGGGGAAGAGCCAGACGACGCGGCGCGCAGCCGACATTCTCCGCCGGCTCGGCGCGAAAATCGCGGTCGCGCGGCATCCGATGCCGTACGGCGATCTCCGAAAGCAGGTCTTCCAGCGCTTCCGAACTCTTCGGGACCTCGACAAGAACGAGTGCACGATCGAGGAGCGCGAAGAGTACGAACCGCACATCCGGAAGAAGACGACCGTCTTCGCGGGCGTCGACTACGAGAAGATCCTCCGCGCGATGGAGAAGGAAGCGGACGTGATCCTCTGGGACGGCGGGAACAACGATCTCCCCTTCTTCCGTCCCGACCTCGCGATCGTCGTCGTCGATCCGCACCGCCCCGGCGACGAGATCACCTACCATCCCGGCGAGGCGAACGTCCGGATGGCGGATGTTTTGATCATCAATAAAGTGGACACGGCGAATCCGGACCACGTCGAGGAGGTCCGCCGCAACGTAACGGCGATCAACCCGGAGGCGGTTCTGATCGACGCCGCGTCGCCGGTCTCGATCGATCGGCCGAGCCTCGTGCGCGGGAAGCGCGTGCTCGTCGTCGAGGACGGGCCGACCCTCACACACGGAGAAATGGAATACGGAGCCGGCATGGTGGCCGCGATGAAATTCGGCGCCGCCGAGGCGGTCGACCCGCGTCCCTTCGCGAAGGGATCGATCCGGAAGATCTACGAGGACTACCCCGACATCGGTCCTCTCGTGCCGGCGATGGGGTACGGAAAGAAACAGGTGAAGGATCTCGAGGCGACGATCCGCGCGTCCGACGCCGAGGTCGTCGTGATCGGCACGCCGATCGATCTCACCCGGCTGATCGAGATCCCGATCCCGGCGGTGCGCGTGACGTACGAGCTTCAGGAGATCGGCAAGCCGGATCTCGACGAGGTACTCACCCGGTTCTGGAACGGCGTTTCGAAGAAGAAACGGAGCGGGAGAAGATGAAAATCCACGAGTATCAGGCGAGAGAGATCTTCCGCCGGGCGGGGGTCCGCGTGCCGGACGGCGACGCGGTCTCGACCCCCGCGGAGGCGCGCCGCACGGCGGAGAGGATCGGCGTTCCCGTGATGGTGAAGGCGCAGGTCCACGTCGGCGGGCGCGGGAAGGCGGGCGGGATCCGCTACGTCCCGAACTTGGACGATGTGGAGCGGGTCGCGGGCGACGTTCTCGGCATGCAGATCAAGGGCCTCCCGGTGAAGAAGGTGCTCGTGTCGAAGGCGATCGATATCGCCACGGAGGCGTACGTCGGGATGATCCTCGACCGCGATCAGCGGCGGCTCACGTTTCTCGTGAGCCCGGCGGGAGGCGTCGACATCGAGGAGGTGGCGCGCACCTCGCCGGAGAAGATCTTTCGGTTCACGGTCGACCCGAACGTCGGCTTCCGCCCGTACGCGGCCCGCTGGCTCGCCTCGCGCCTGTACGACGATCCGAGGCTCGTGAAGGAAGCGGCGACGATCCTTCTCAAGATGTACGACGCGTTCCTCGCGTGCGATGCCTCTCTCGCGGAGATCAACCCGCTCGTCACGACCCCTTCGGGGGAGGTCTGGGCGATCGACTCGAAGATCAACATCGACGACAGCGGGCTCTTCCGCCGGAAGGAGATCGAGGCGATGCGCGATCTCGACGCGGAGGCGCGGGCGGAGACCCTCGCCCGCGAGAACAACCTCTCTTATGTTCCGCTCGACGGGAACATCGGCTGCGTTGTGAACGGCGCCGGTCTCGCGATGACGACAATGGACGTCATCAAGCACTTCGGCGGGGAGCCGGCGAACTTCCTCGACATCGGCGGAAGCTCGAGCCCGGACAAGGTGGTGGCCGCCCTCGACATCATCACGAGCGACCCGAAGGTCCGCGCGGTTCTCTTCAACATCTTCGGCGGCATCACCCGGTGCGACGACGTGGCGGTCGGAATCCGGACCGCTTTCGAGAGGCGCTCGACGATGCTCCCGATCGTCATTCGCCTCACCGGGACGAACGAGAAACGCGCGAAGGAGATCCTCGAGGAGGCCGGGTACACGACCCTCACCGACATGGACGATGCGGTGCGCGAGGTCGTGGGGCTTGCGGAGAAAGGAGGCCGGTCGTGAGCATCCTGGTGGACAAGAAGACCCGGCTGGTCGTGCAGGGGATCACGGGGCGGGACGGATCGTTTCACGCCCGCGAGATGATTGCCTACGGAACGAACATCGTGGCCGGCGTGACCCCAGGGAAGGGGGGCGAGCGTTTCGACGGGATCCCGATCTTCGACACGGTGCGCGAAGCGGTCGAGAAGGCGCGCGCGAACGCTTCGGTGATCTTCGTCCCTCCGGCGTTCGCGACCGACGCGATGTACGAGGCGATCGAGGCGGGGATCAAGACGATCGTCTGCATCTCGGAGGGGATTCCGGCGCTCGACATGATCGGCCTGTACGACACGATGCGGCGCGAGGGAGTGCGCCTGATCGGCCCGAACTGTCCGGGCGTGATCTCGCCCGGAAAGGCGAAGGTCGGCATCATGCCGGGGCCGATCCACAAGACGGGCCCGGTCGGCGTCGTTTCGCGGAGCGGAACCCTCACGTATGAAGTGGTCGCGAGCCTCATGCGGGTCGGGCTCGGCCAGTCGACCTGCATCGGCATCGGCGGGGATCCGATCGTCGGCTCGACCTTCCTCGACCTTCTCCCGCTCTTCGAGGCGGATCCGGAGACCGGGGGGATCGTTCTGATCGGAGAGATCGGCGGCATGGAAGAGGAACGGGCGGCCGCATACATCGCCAAGCACGTGACGAAGCCGGTCGTCGCGTTCATCGCCGGCCGGACGGCGCCCCCCGGGAAGCGGATGGGGCACGCGGGCGCGATCATCGCGGGCGGGAAGGGGACGGCCGAGGAGAAGATCGCCGCGCTCAAGAAAGCGGGGATACCGGTCGCGAAGCTCCCGTCGGAGATCGGTCCCTTGATGAAGAACGCGCTCGAGAAGAGACCGTCGAAGAAGACCGCGAAGGCCGCTCCGAAGAAGGGGGCGGCTGGGGCGAAAAAGGCCGCCTCGAAGGCGAAGACCGCCGCGAGGAAGCCGGCGCCGAAGCCGCGCGCCGCGAAAAGGCATGCCGCGAAGGGGAAGAAGCCGAGGTCGCGGAAGCGATGAGCGCGGTCGAACGAACCCTCCTCATGGTGAAGCCGGACGCAACCGCTCGGAACCTCACCGGGGAGATCCTTCGGCGGGTCGAGGAGGCGGGGTTCCGCCTCCTCGCGATCCGGATGGTTCGGCTTCGAAAAGATGAAGCCGAAAGCTTCTATGCGGTTCATCGGGAGAGGGAGTTCTTCGCGCCGCTCGTCGAGTACGTCGTGTCCGGAAGCGTGGTGCCGATGGTCTTGGAGAAGGAAGACGCGGTTCGGGCTCTCCGGGATCTGATCGGCCCCACGAAACCCGCGGACGCGAAGAAGGGATCGATCCGCGGCGATTTCGGGCTCGACGTGCAGCGGAACGCGGTGCACGCGTCGGATTCGCCGGAGACGGCCGCGCGCGAGATCGCGTTCTTCTTCTCGGAGCGCGAACGGGTCTGACCGCCGGGGCGGGAAGATGGCGGAGAGGAAGATCCTTCTCGTCTCGTATTACTTCCCGCCCCTCGGCGGCGTGGGCGCCTTCCGCGCGGTGAAGCTCGCGCGCTACCTGCCGCGATTCGGATGGCGCCCGACCGTGCTCACCCTACGAACCCCGTACTATTACTGCATCGACCCGACGCTCGAGCGGGAGCTCGGCGAGGGGGTGCGCGTCGTTCGCACCGAGAGCGCGGACCCGTTCCGTCTCTTCGGGCGGCTTCGTCCGCCCCCGAAGGAGGGGGCGGCGGACGGGACGCGGAGGGATCCGCTCTTCGGCCGGCTCACGCGCTGGGCGAAGAGCGTGAACACGTGGTTCTTCGTTCCGGACAACTCGATCGGGTGGTTTCCGTTCGCCGCGCGCGCGGCGGAGCGGGTCGTCCGAGAGGAAGGGATCGATCTCGTCTACTCGATCAACGTCCCGCAGACCTGCCACCTGATCGGGCGCGCGGCGAAACGGCGCACCGGCGTCGCCTGGGTCGCCGACTTCCGCGACGCCTGGACGGCCAACCCCGATCTCCCCTCGCCGACCTCTCTCCACGCGAAGATGAACCGCGCCCTGGAACGCTCGGTCCTCCGCGAGGCGGACGGGATCGTCTCGGTGAACGACACGATCCGCTCGATCCTGATCGAGGGAGCCGGAGGCAAGGAGGAGGCGCGCTTCCTCACGGTCCACAACGGCTACGACCCGGAGGACTTCGCCGGCCTCGAGCGGAAGCGTTTCGATCGCTTCACGATGGTTTTTGTCGGAACGTTTCATAAGCGAACGGACCCGCGCCTCCTGCTCGCCCCGTATCGGGAGTGTCTCCGATCGGGGTGGATTCCGCGGGGAGCCTCGCGAGTCGTCGTGGTCGGCGCGCAAAGCGCGCGCACGCTGGAGGCGGTCCGCGCGCTCGGCCTCGAGGAGGAGGTCGAGACGACCGGGTTCGTCGCGCATCGGGAGAGCCTCGCGTGGATGGTCTCGGCGGATCTCCTCCTTCAGGTGATCGCGCCGGGGCCCGGAAGCGACCAGATCGTCTCCGGAAAGCTTTATGAATACATGATCGCGGGTCCCCCGGTTCTTACGATCGGCCCGGAGGGGGAAGCGCGGCGAATGGTTCTCGATCTTCGTCTCGGTTCCGCCGCCGATGTCTCGCGCCCCGAGGATGTGGCGGAGAAGCTGGCGGACGCTTTTCGCGCGTGGAAGGAGGGGACGTTCGCGTCATCCGCGCCCTGCGAGGCGGTCGAGCGCTTCGCCTTCGGGGCGCAGACCGCGATCCTCGACGAGTTCCTTCGACGTCTTCTTCGTTGAGAAACCGTCCTTCGCTCGTTCTTGCCGAACGGAAGAGAATTCGCCGCTTCGGGCCGCATCATCGCCAAGTTTTTGAGCATCCCATCTGGTCTTCCTAAGAGTGCCGCGATCGACATTCGTAATTGATTGTTATACAAGCTGTTAGAATGACGCTTCTCGGGTAGATTCTCGGTTCGTTTGGCACCGTCCTTGCGTATGGAGGATGCGTTTCACAACCCTCCCTTCGGGCCGCGCCGTGTCCGGGGCGGCCGTCGAAGGGAATTGGAGGAAGGAAGGAAATGAACAAGAGCCAGCTCGTGAAGTACGTCTCCTACAAGACGAGGCTCCCGCAGAAGGATGTCTGGATGGCGGTCGAGACGACGCTCGACTGCATCAAGCGTTACACGCCGCGCCGCGGCGGGGTGAAGATCCCCGGTTTCGGCAGCTTCTACTGCGCCACGCAGAAGCCGCAGCGGAAGTGGAACGCGAGGACGAAGCGCTACCAGTACACGAAGCAGTACCGGGAGGTCTACTTCACCCCGACCCGGACCTGGTGGAAGAACATCCAGAGCTAGCACCTGAAGCCGAGTTCCCCGCGCCCGCCTTTTCGAAGGCGGGCGTCTTTTTTTGAGGTCTCGTTGACACCTTTCGGGGTGTTACCTATACTCGCGCGCGGCGTCGAGGCATGTATCCGTCGCGCACGAAAGAAGTTGGCGATGCGCGCCGCGGAAGGGAGGAGCGAATGCCGCTGGCCCCGATGGGCCCCTCGGGGACGCTCGAGGGGAACGTATGGACTCTGGTGGCCCATTCCGGGCCGGTCGCGAAGACGGTTCTCTTGATCCTTCTCGTTTTCTCCGTGGTCTCTTGGGCGATCATCTTGGAGAAAGTGGTGCGCTTCCGAAAGGTGGACGGCGCGTCGCGCGCGTTCCGGCGCGATTTCGCGGGAAGCGATCTCGCGGAAGCGATCCGGCGCTGCGTGGGCGGAGGGTACGAGGCGACGCCTCTGCGCGTGCTTCTCGTCTCCGGGGTCCGCGAGGGACATGGTTCATCGGCGAAAGAAGCATACCTCATGGATGACATCGAGAAGCCGGGGGGGCTGCCGTCGGAAGATCGGGGGCGGATCGAGCGGGCGGTGGAACGGACGGCGCAGCGAGAGCTTCAGACGCTCGAAAAGCACCTCGTCTTCCTCGCCTCCACCGCGAACGCGACCCCCTTCATCGGTCTCTTCGGAACGGTGTGGGGCGTGATGGACGCGTTCCTGGCGATGGGGATGAAGGGCTCGACCAACCTCGCGACGGTCGGGCCCGGCATCGCCGAGGCGCTCATCGCGACGGTGGCGGGTCTCGCGGCCGCGATCCCCGCGGTCGTCGCTTACAACCACTTCCTCGGGCGGATTCGGAACTACTCGATCGACTTTGAGCGCTTCGGTTCCCTGCTCGCGGATCGCCTGACGAGGAGATAGACGTTGGCTCGAGACGAGTTCCATCCCCTCTCCCAGATCAACGTCACGCCGCTCGTGGACGTCATCCTCGTCCTCCTTATCATCTTCATGCTCACCGCTCCTCTCCTCAAGGAGGGGCTCGACGTCGATCTTCCGAAGGCGGAGGCGCAGGGGATCGACATGAGCGACGCGTGGATCCTCACGGTGACCCGCGACGGCACCCTCTACCTCAACGAGAGGAAGATGATGCCCGAGGAGCTCGAGGCGGCGGTCCGAACGACGGTGCTCCCCTCCGGAGGGAGGGAGGTCTATGTCCGGGGCGACGCGCAAGTTCCATACGGCGTGGTGGTCCGTCTCGTCGGGGTCCTCAAGCGCTCGGGAATCGAAGCGGTCGGCCTCGTCACGCAGCCGGAGGAGCGCTCCCATGCGGGTTCCTAGAGGCCTGCCTCCCTACCTCGGCGTTTCGCTCGTTCTCCACGCCGCCCTCTTCTTCGTCTACGTGCGGTCGGTGAGCGGCGCCCGTTTCGCGGTCCCGCACCCGGGAGCGTATCGGGTGAGCCTCGTCCAGCTCCCCGGCGGGTCGGGGCCGGCCCCGGGAGAGGGACCGGGCCCGGCGGCCAAGGCTCCGGAGCCGGAGAAGAAGGACGAGAAGACGGTGCGCATCCCGGAGAAGCCCCGGCCGATGAAAAAGACCGAACCGTCAAAAAACGAACCGAAAAAGACCGATGTCAAAAAGAAAGACACGACCCGAACGAGAGAGAGGCCGCCGGAAGAGGGGACCTCGAGCGGATCGGGCGGCGAGGGCGGCTCCGGGGCCGGGACCGGGATAGGAACCGGAACGGGTTCCGGGTTCGGCTCCGGGTCCGGCATCGTGGGACTCGACGGCGCCGACTTCCCGTTCCTTTACTACCTCGCGCTGATCGAGGCGCGGATCGGCGATCGCTGGGTGCCGCCCGAAGGGCTCGTCTCCGGAGGGAAGCCGCCGAGCGCGACCGTCCGCTTCGATATCCACCGCGACGGGCGGGTGCACGGCCCGAAAGTGAGCGAAAGCTCCGGCATCTCGTATTTCGATCTGTCGGCGATCCGCGCGGTCCTCGAGTCGGATCCGTTTCCGCCGCTCCCGGACGGATTTCCGGGAGACCGTTTGGGGGTGTTCTTTGTCTTCCGTTTCGAGAGGTAGCATCGTTCTTCTCCTGATGCTTCTCCCGGGGACGGTCCTCGGCCAGACCGAGGTCTGGCTCGGGGTCACCAAGCTCCGCGCGACGCGCATCCCGATCGGGGTTCGCTCCTTCGGCGGGGACCCGGCGCTCGCGGCGACCCTGGAGGAGACGGTCGTTCGCGATCTTTCGATCGCGGGGTTCTTCGAGATGATCCCGTGGAACTCGGACGACACCCTTCGGGCGCGTGCCGTCGTCTCCGGAACGGCGGACGCGGAGAGGGGATCGCTCGAGGGGCTTCTCGATCAAGCGCCCGGAGGGCGGAGGATCGTCGCGCGCCGATACGGGATCGAGTCGGAAGGGCCGAGGGGGGCCGCGCACCGCTTCTCCGACGACGTGATCTACCACCTCACCGGGGAGAGAGGGCTCTCGCGAACCCGGATCGTCTTCTCGCGGACGGACGGCCGCGTCGCCGACCTTTACGCGGTCGATTGGGACGGCGCGAACCTCCGGCGGATCCTCGGGAACGGCTCTTTGAACATCACGCCGCGCTGGTCCCCGGACGGCGGAAAAGTCCTTTATACATCCTATATACGCGGCGAGCCGGACATCTACTGGATGGACGCGGGCGGCGGTGCGGGAGGGCCGGTCGTGCAGTCGCTCGGCATGAGCAGCGCCCCGGCTTGGTCCCCCGACGGGAAGCGGATCGCCTTCATGATGTCCCGGGACGGGAACTCGGAGATCTACCTGATGAACCGGGACGGGAAGGGCCTCCGCCGCCTCACCTATCACGACGGGATCGACACCTCGCCCTCGTGGGCGCCGAATGGCCGGCAGATCGTCTTCGTCTCCGATCGGTCGGGAAGGCCGCAGATCTACCGGATGAACGACGACGGCTCCGATGTCACGCGCCTCACCTACTCGGGCGGGTACAACGCCTCCCCCAAGTGGTCCCCCCTGGGGGATCGGATCGTTTACGTCTCGCGGGAGGAAGGCGGATTCCAGGTACGAGTTCTTGACATGACCGATCAAGAATCGTACCTTCTTACGCTTGGAAGCGGAAGCAACGAGGATCCGGAGTGGTCTCCGGATGGCCGGCACATTGTTTTCTCTTCGTCCCGTACCGGGGAGAGAAAGCTTTACGTGATGCTCGCCGACGGGAGCGACGTGCGGCTTCTCGCATCGGGTGACGGGGGAGATTACTCACCATCCTGGTCCCCCCGGCCGAGGAACTAGCTCGGCCGAGGAGGGGATGGAGGGAGGCTACCATGGCAAGCAAGAAGACGGCGCTATTCCTTATCGCCTGCCTGCTGATGATTCCGCTCGTTGTCTCCTGCGGCGGGAAGAAGAAGGCTCCGCCGCCGACGCCGACGCAGAAGGAGACGCCGAGGGAGACGGTGGCGCCGGTCCCCGAGGAGAAGCCGGCCGAGGCGCCTGCCGCGTACGAGTTCGTCGACATCAACTTCGATTTCGACAAGCACGACCTCAAGCCGGGCGCGCAGAAGATCCTCGCCCAGCACGCGAAGGTTCTTTCGGAGAACAAGGGCTGGAGGGTGAGGATCGAGGGACACTGCGACGAGCGCGGCACGGTCGAGTACAACCTCGGGCTCGGCGAGCGGCGGGCGAACGCCGCCAAGAACTACCTCGTGCAGTACGGCGTGGACGCGGCCAACATCACGACCGTCACGTACGGGAAGGAGAGGCCGAAGGACAGGCGCAGCAACGAAGAGGGCTGGGCGATCAATCGGCGCGCCGAGTTCCACGTGACCAAGTAGGAAGATTGAAGTGAATCGCATAACGAGCGCCTTGTCTCTTCTCGCGGCGGCGTCGGTGTTCGCGGGATGCTACGGCAGGGCGCTCGTGCGCGGTCCGATCACGACCGAGGAGAGCGCGGAGTCGATCGCGCGCATCCGAGAAGACCAGATCGAATCGGAGAAGCGACTGGCCCGCCTCGAAACCCTGGCCGCAGAGCAAGCCTCGCTCCTCCGCGAGCTACGGGCGGGCTGGACGGCGGATCGGGAGGAGAGCCTCCGCAGGGCGCAGAACCTCGAACAGCGAATTGTGGAGAGCATGGACCGGGTGCAGCGCGTCGAGGGGAAGGTGGATCGTCTCCTCTATCGTTCGGGCCAAGCCCCGCCTCCGGAGGCGGGCCGCCCGGCGGACACCACCGCGGTCGCGATCGATCCGAAGCCGCTCTACGACGCCGCCTATCTCGACCTCATCCGCGGAAACTACCGGGCCGCGCGCGCGGGATTCGAGGCGTTCCTCGAGGCGTATCCGGCGAGCGCGCTCTCCGACGACGCGAGCTACTGGATCGGGGAGTGCTTCCTCGCGGAAGGAGATCCGCGCGAGGCGGCGAACCACTTTCAGCGTGTTGCCAGGGACTTCCCCGACTCGGAGCGAGTGGCCGCGGCTCTTCTCAAGCTCGCGACCTGCTACCTCGACCTCGGAGAGAAACAGGAAGCGCGGAAGGTCCTCACGCGAATCATCGAGGAGCATCCGAACGCGGTGGAAGCCTCCCTCGCGAAGGAGAGGCTTCGCGGGACCGGTTGATTCTCCGGCGGCCGCCCTCCCCTCGAACGGAGTGAACGCGCGCGTGATCCGGGTCACCGATCTGTCGGTTCGGTTCGGACGGCGGACGGCGCTGTCGGGCGTTTCGTTCGAGGTTCGGCGCGGGGAGCTCGCCGTGCTTCTCGGTCCGAACGGGGCTGGGAAGAGCACCGCGCTTCGCGTCCTCGCCGGAACGCATCCTCCCGACTCCGGTTCCGCCGAGGCGGCGGGCTTTGACGTCGCGGCGAGCCCGCTCGAAGCTCGGCGGAGGATCGGGTTTCTTCCCGAGCGCGTTCCCGTCGACGACGGGATGAAGACGCGCTGCTATCTTCGCTTCGTCGCCGATCTCAAAGGGATTGACCCGAAGAATCGGGAGGGCGCGATCGAGTGGGCGCTCGACCGCTCGGGCGCCGGGCCGGTCTCCGAACGGCGGATCGGCCCTCTCTCGCTCGGCTTTCGGCAACGGGTCGGCTTGGCGCAGGCGCTTCTCGGGGACCCGGAGGTTCTTCTCCTCGACGAGCCGACGGCCGCTCTCGATCCGGAGGAGACCGCCGCCCTTCGCGAGCGGCTTCGCGGCCTTCGGTCGGAGCGCACGATTCTCCTCTCCACGCACGATCTCGACGAGGCCTCGCGGCTTGCCGACCGGGTTCTCGTGCTCCACGAAGGGCGGTTGGCCGCCAACGGCGCTCCGGAGGCGTTTCAAGGCGAGGGCGCGACGCTCGAGGAGGTCTACCTCCGCCTCGTCCGGGGAGACGCTTGACATGCGAACCGTCTTGGCTTTCGCTCGGCGCGAGCTCGGCGGCTTCGTCCATTCCCCGATCGCCTGCGCCGCGGGGACGGTCTTCCTCTTCCTCGCGGGTTTCTTCTTCCGCGGGCACGTGCTCTTCTATCATCTGCAATCCTTCCAGGCCGGAGCGAGACCTCCCGGCGCCGAGCCGCTCCGGATCTCCGACGGGATCCTCCGGCCGTTCTTCGGCACGATGAGCGTTCTCGTTCTCCTCGTCCTCCCGTTTCTTGCCGCGCGCCTCTTTGCGAGAGAAAAGAGAAGCGGATCGCTCGCGCTCCTCCTCAGCTATCCGATCCGTCCCATTCACGCGGTTCTCGGAAAGTTCGCCGGGGCGCTTCTCTTCCTCGCGGTTCTTCTTCTCGCGAGCGCGGTGCTTCCGGCGTTCCTGCTCTTCGCTTCGGCTCCGGACGCGGGGGTTCTCGCCGGGGGGTACGCGGGGCTCTTTCTCTTCGGCGCAACGTTCTTGGCGCTTGGGCTTCTCGCCTCCTCGCTCACCGCGAGCGCGGCCGTCGCCGCCATCTGGACCGTCGGGTTCTTCGTGCTCGCGTGGGGGATCGGTTGGAGCGCGGCGTTCGGCGGACCGGCTGCGGGACGGGCTCTCGAGTCGATCTCTTTCTTCCATCGGTATGCGCGCTCCAGCGCCGGAATACTCGAGGCGGGGGACGCCCTCTTCTTCCTCGCGTGGATCGCCTTTCCGCTTTTCTTGGCCGCTCGGGTCGTCGGGACGAGAGGGTGGAGGGATGTGACGGTCCGCGGGATCGGCTTCTTCGTCGCGATCGGCCTTCTCCTCGCGGCGGCGGTGGTCGCGGCGGATCGTCACGGTCCGCGTATCGACATCACGTCCGAGGGGGAGCACGCGCTCGCGCCCGGCACGGTCGAGATCCTCGCTCGGCTCGACGGGCCGCTTGAGGCGACCGCCTTCTATCGGCCGGGGGATCCCGGCGCCTCGCTCGCTCGCGATCTCCTGGAGAGGTTCGCGGGCGCGAGCTCCCGGTTCGCGTACTCGATCGTCGATCCGGATCGGAACCCAGGAGTCGCGCGGGCGCTCGGACTTCGGGCGTACGGAGCGATCATCCTAAAGAAGGAGGGACGGCGCGAGACCGTGCTCGCGCGAGACGAGGCGGAGATCGCCGCGGGGGTTCTTCGACTTCTGGAGAAGGAGCCTCGCCGGGTTCGCTTTCTCGCCGGCCGCGGAGAGAAGGACCCGGAGGAGAGAGGGGACAGCGGGTACTCGCGCGCGGCGGAGCGGCTTCGCAAGGCGGGCCTCGGCGTCGAGCGCGGGTCTCAGGCCTCGGAGAAGGGTGTCCACGACGAGGCGGGGGCGCTTGTCCTCGCGGGACCGATCCAGACGCTCCAACCGGAGGAGATCGATCATCTGGAGGAGTTCGTGCGGCGCGGGGGGCGGCTCGCGGTTCTCATCGACCCGGACGGATCTTCGAACATCAACGATCTTCTCGGGCGGTTCGGCATCGAGGCGGCCGACGAGGTGATCGTCGATCCGTCGAGCCGTCTGTTCGGAGCGGATCTTCAGGTTCCGATCGTCGCCGAATACGATCGGCACGACGCGACGCGCGCGCTCCGCGGGAGGAGCGTCTTCCCGCGCGCCCGACCGCTCCGTCTCCGCCACGAAGAGGCGAGAGGGGAGATCCGCTCCCTCTTTCGCGCGGGGCCCGAGGCGCGGGGGGAGGCCGACTCGCTCCGGCTCGCGCGCGGGACGCTCGAGCTTCGCGAGGGAAACCACGAAGGACCGCTCCTCCTCGGAGCCGTCGTTTCGGTTCGCGCCGAGGGGAACCGGACCGGCCGGCTCGCCGTCATCGGCGATTCCGATTTCGCGTCGAACCTCTTCATCGAGATCGGGGTAAACGGAGATCTCTTCGTCGATCTGATCGGATGGTTGGCGAGGGGGGACGGTCCCCTCGGGATCCGGACGCGGTCGCTCGCGAGCGAGCCGCTCCTCCTCTCGGATCGCGAGGCGAAGACGCTCGCCGTCTTTTCGCTCGGGATCGTGCCGGGCGCCTACCTCCTCGCCTCTCTCGCCGTTCTGATCCGCTGGAGGAGGGGATCGTGAGAACCGCGCGCGCCGTGATCTTCGTCGCGATCCTTCTTCTCGCCGCCGCGCTCCTACTACGCGAGAGGGGCGGGCCGGCCGAGGAGCGGGCGCCTCTCTTTCGCGCGCGGGCGGAGACGGTCGATCGGCTCGCGATTCGGAACGACTCCCTCGATGGGGTCTTTCGAAAGGAGGGAGACGAGTGGCGGATCGAGCGGCCGGTCGAGGATCGAGCGGATCCGGTACGCATGGAGGCGATTCTTCGCGCGATCCTTGAGACGACAATCATCCGCGTCGTCGACGAAGCTCCGGAGGATCCGGCCCTCTACGGGCTCGATCCGCCGGCGGGGACGATCGCGGTCGCGGAGGAGACGGCGTCGATCGGCGCGCGGAACCCGACGGCGGACGGGGTCTATGTTCTCCGCCCGCACGCCCGCGCGGTTCTTCTCGCGGACAACGCGCTTCTCCCGGCCGCCACGCTCTCTCTCGACCGCGTGCGCGAGCGGGTTCTTCTCCGATTCCCGGTCCGTACGGCGGAAAGGTTGGTCGTTCGCCGAGGGGGCGAGACGAGAACGCTTCGTAGAGAGGTGAGAAACCGCTGGCGGATCGAGGAGCTCGACGTGCGCGCG